>JBAVVB010000080.1:0-2195 GCA_049697075.1 Nitrosotalea sp. | reverse complement strand
TAATAAGAGCCAGCGGTGACAAGGATTTTGATATTCTTCGAAATGACGATAGATTCAAAGCGCTTGTTACCTAAATGATGCAATAGAAAAAAATACTGTCACGAAAAATAATGATACAATGAATGTTGGAATTATTGGTACTGGATTGCTTGGAAAAGCAGTTGCAACACGCCTTCTTAGTACAGGACACAAGGTCACTGTTTACAACAGGACAGAAGAAAAAACAGAATCACTTAAGAGCATTGGCGCACAAGTTGCAAAGTCGCCAAAACAAGTAGCTGAAAGATCTGATATTGTAATCACAATAGTAAAGGACGCAAAGGCTGTCGAGTCGGTATCATTTGGAAAAGACGGCATCATACAGGGTAAACATGAAAAACTGATTGTATCTGACATGAGCACAATTAGTCCTATTTCATCAAGGAAAATAGCTGAAAAATACTCCCAGCATGGAATTCCAATGATTGACAGCCCAGTCATGGGCGGGCCATCACTTGCAGAAAAAGGCCAGCTTGTAATTATGATAGGAGGTAAAAAAGAAGTTTATGAAAAATGCAAATCTGTTTTTGATTCAATAGGAGAAAGAACGTTTTACCTAGGAGACAATGGCTCTGCAGATGCAATGAAACTTGCCATGAACTTGCAGATTTCAATTTTGGCATTAGCCATATCAGAAGGCATCATATTGGCAAAAAAGTCAGGTCTAGACCCTCTGCTTTTCTTAGAGGTGTTAAATTCTACATATTTTAAGACAGGGATGAGTATTCTCAAAGGACCAAAGATGGCAAAAGGGGTCTTTGAGCCAAGTTTCTTTCTAAACGTAATGCAAAAAGACCTAGATGAGATAAATTACACAGCCAAAGAATTTGGAGCAAATTTACCTGTTGCCAGACTTGCAAATGAATTGTACCAAAATGCTGTCAAAGACGGCTTTGGCAATATTGACTACACGGGAATTCTTGCATATCTTGAGAAAATCAGCAAGTCAAGTATCTAGAGTTCTTCTGGCGGTTTTATTTTTCTAAAATTCAGAAATAGTCCTATGTCATATGCTAACTTTAGTACGCCGCCAATAATGAATGGAGCAGATAAAAATGAGCCCATTATGGCACCAGCAAGTGACGGACCGACTGATTGTGCAATGTTTCTTGAGGTATTGGTAATCCCGGCTGCTGCAACACGTTCGTTCTCGTTTACTACAGCCATCAGATATGACTGACGTGTCGGAACATCCATCTGGGATATACTCATTCTTGCAAAGTACAACCCAACAGCAAGTGGAAAAGTCGGTGCAAATGCCACCAATATTAGAAGAATGTTGGACGGTATGTGGGTATAGACCATGGTATTGACAAGACCAATCTTTGATGCTATCTTGTTTGCTAGCAAATATGACACTGCGGTCAGTATACCTGCTATTGTAAATACGTAAGACAGAGTAGACAAGTCAGCACCAAATTTTGTGTAGAACCAAAAGGAAACTATGCTTTGTATCACAAATCCCCCTGCAAAGGAATCAACAGCAAATAGCGAAGACATTTTCTTAATAACACTGCTAGACTGGGGAGTAATATTACGAAATGAATTGGTTTTTTTATTCTCAGATTTAATTTCGATCTGGGGCGATAATGCAAGATAGATTGCCAGAGCACTTAACGCACATGCAGCATATGCAAGAAAGAGAACTTTGATTGCACTAATTTGATCAAGCCCAAATTGTTGTGAAAAAATGTGTGGCAATCCTGAAAGGAGTACGCCCCCCGACATGGCAAATGTTCCTACCATATTATAGATAGAAAAAACAGAAGTTCGCTTTTTTTCATCATTTACTGTTTTAGGCAAAATGGCTTGTTCAAGTGACAAGAATGCTCCCACCTCAGACCCTGTCACATTAATTGTTCCAATAAGCGCGGCTATAATTAGTGCCACATAGTTGTTGGTCAGGAAAAAGACGGCAGCCGAAATAACCATCAAAACTGCATAAAGGATCAAAAACTTTCTGCGTCCTATCTTATCGGCATATACACTTGAGACCAGGTTGAAGATTACGCTATTTACTAACGTGGCAGTTAGAACAACTCCAATCAAGATTTCATTGAATCCAAGTAAATTGAGATAAATTGCTAAAATTACGCTCAGAAAGCCATACGAGAATGCCCTAACAACTCTTGCACCCAGTATTAGTTTTCCATCTC
>JBAVVB010000079.1:0-3777 GCA_049697075.1 Nitrosotalea sp. | reverse complement strand
GTTACTGCCGGAATTCCGGAATATGCTGGTGCTGTTAAACTAGTGTAATCTCGGTACCTTCTGGACTTCCCTTGATGGCTTTTTCCAGTGTCCTGACATCAGCTTTGAGAATTCTTGTTTTTATTTTGGAGCGCTCAATTACCTTCAGGGCCACTATATCCATCAAGTCATATCCACCTGCAACAGAATCTTGGTGCACAAGCATGCTCCTGAGATTTTTTAGTGGGATTTTTTTGAATTTTTTTGCATTCTTGTTTTTGCGTGGATCTGAATCATAGACACCGTCCACGTCGGTTGCATTAAGAAATGTGCTTGCCCTTACCTTTTCTGCAATTAGTGCTGCAGTGGCATTTGTGCTCTGTCCTGGATGCAGTCCTCCCGTAACCACTATCAGGCCGCTGTCTGCTGCATTGGCTACTTCCTTCAAGTTAGTTGGAGGATGAGGATATGCCTTTTGCTGTAGTGCAAAAATTAGCAGTCTTGCGTTGAGTCGTGATACCTCAATGCCTAGCTCGTCAAGCGTTGATTCGTCGGCACCTGAGGACCTTGCATGTGAGATGTAATGTCGTGCTATTTTGCCTCCGCCTGCAATTATGATTGGCTGGCAGATCTTGCTTGACTTGACAAAAAACTCGGCAAACTGCTTCAATGTCTTTGTGTCTTCGAGACCAAATAGGCTACCTGATAGTTTTATGACAATTCTTTTTCTCATTGCCTGTTTTCACCAAGGATGACTTGTGCTGCCATTTCAACCTTTTTTCTAAATTGTTGCCTTGTATAAATTCGCAAAATATCCATGAATCCCGAGATGGCTGACACCAATGGAATCTCTGAGATTGGGAGCTCGTATGCTTCCTTTGGACCTGCTCTCCTAGTTGATGTAAGAATTATCGACTGGGACTCTTTTTTTGAAGGCGTAAGCGGAATTGACGGTGTCTTTGATATATCGACAAAAACTTCGGCCTCGTCGACCTTGGCTTTTTTTGCTATATCATGCTGGAGCTCTGATGGGTTAACGTTACCCATTCTTGGTTTCATGAAAATTTTTTCATAGACGCACTTGAGCAGCCTGCGCTCTTGGTAATCCAGTGCCAGCTGGCTTGCTCTTCTAAGCTCGGAATTTGTCTTTGGCAGAGAAATTAACTTTGAAATGATAAATTCATCGGTGAATTGTACATATTTTTCCAAGTCATCAGTAGCAAGTCCAAGCTCACAGTCTGCAAGCAGCATTGATTCAAGCAACATTACCTCTGCTGCTCGTACCGTCTTGTGAAAATAGACAGCCCTGAACATCTGGTATCTAGAAATCATCATTGACTCGAACGAATGAAGGGCAGACTTGTCAAGGGAAAGCTTTCTTTTGTAAACATCAAACGAATTTATGATTCTCTTAAAGTCGATTCTTGCATGTTCTGCCCCTGTAAAATAGCTGTCACGGAGGAGGTAATCCATCATGTCAGCACTCAGGCCTCCAGAGATTATTTCGTTCATGAATTGATATTTTGAATTTCCAAATGCCAACTCGCTGATGAATGTCTTGTCAAAACCATTTTTTGATATGAGATCGCCAATTTCGGACTTTAGGATGATATTCTTGCCTATTTTTTCATGAGAAATTTTTTTCTTTTTTTGAAGTACCTCCTCAAATAGGTGCGAGAATGGTCCATGACCTATGTCATGCAACAGAGCTGCCAGCCGGAGATTTTTCATGTTGTCTGTATCAAGGTAGCCTTTTTCTTCAAGTATGGACGCTGCCTGGCTTGCTATATGCATGGTACCAAGTGAGTGCTCAAATCTAGAGTGCTGCGCTCCTGGGTAAACTAGATGTGCACCTGCAAGTTGCCTTATCCTGCGAAGTCTCTGAAAGACTGGGTTGTCGATAACATCAGTCTCATGCTTGTAAACACTGATGAATCCATGTATTGGATCTACGATCTTGAGATGTTTTTTTTTCATGTTACTTAACATGTTTTAAAACAATCTGCCTGATGTCCTGATGAACTGCTTGCTTGTGACGAGATGCGTTTACAATGTGCCAGCCAAATTGCTTTGCCAGCTTTCTGTATGTTCCGGCAATCTTTTTGGCAAACTCCACGTTCTCTTCAAATTTGTCTCGTCTTTCTTTTTTGCGAGAAAATGAATCAGTTACAGTTACGTCAAGTAAAACTACAAGATCTTCTTTTGGTAGTCCATTATCCAAATTTTCAAGCCATTTCATATCAAGGCCATTTACTGTTCCATATACCAGATTTGATTGGTAATATCGATTCATGATTACGACATAATTTTCTGATAACGCATCTTGGATTTCCTTTGCTTTCTCCCACCTGTTTGCAGCAAGAAGGCAATGAATTACTTGGGGAGGAAATGATCGTTTTCCGCCAAGATAGCGCCTAATCTCTTTGCCAATTGGCGTGGCATAATCTGGAAAGCTGAATATTTTTGATTTTATATTTTTGGTCTTCAAAAACTTTGCCAAAAGTTTTGATTGGGTTTTCTTTCCGGCTTGGTCAAAACCCTCTACAACTATAATCATGGAATCTTATTGAATGGTCCTGTAGATAAATTGTAAATTTGACTAACATTTAATAACCAAAAAGCGCTAAAAATAACAAAATGGGCTTGGGCTATTATATGGTAAAAGAAGTAATGAGAGAGATAGGAAACAAGTCAAGAGAGTTTTACGAGTTTGTCCTTCCTCCAGTTGATATAGTTATACAAAACGACAGCCTTGTTGTGACAATGGACATGCCTGGATTTGATAAAAAAGAGATCAAGCTTCGAATTCATGGACACATACTATCCATAAATGCAAAAAGAGAAACAATTGGCGAGGGCACAGTAGTATGGCGCCAGAGACCCAACACGGTAGATAAAAAAATCAGATTACCTATGAGGGTAAAAGACGATGAAGACTTGGGTGCGTCTGCAAAATATCACGACGGTGTACTTACACTAACAATTCCGATTAAGACTGGAAAAAATATCACGATAGAATAATTACTATTTTTCAACCGTACGCTGCCCAGATATCTTGAATAGATTCTGCGATATATCAGAAAATCGTGGGCAACCAGAATAAGTTTCTCAATGAAATAACTTGTCTTGACAGATCTGCCTTTAGCATTTTGATTGGCCTTAGAGCATCAATCTTTGTGATAGCTCCACTGATCATAGGATTAACTACTGGTCACATGGAGTTGATATTTGCAACCATTGGAGCCATGTTTCTTATCAACACTGAAGGACCCAAGGGTACTACTCTCTCCTTTCGCATCCTACTTGTAGCATGCTTTACTGAAGCAATAGCATTCGGATTGGGAACACTCGCTAGCACAACTGGTTTTCTTGCAATACCGCTAGTTGGGATTGGAGTATTTGTTGTGTTGATAGCAGAGAGATCTCCTAGATTGACACAGGTTGGAATATTCACAGCTGTCATCTTTGCAGTTGGAGTAGGTCTCCCAGGTGGCTCGACCTTGGTAGCTGTAGAAAGACTGTGGTTATCATTGCTTGGCGGGCTGTTGGCCTTACTTGGTATCATGCTACATCGGTTCCTGATGTCACGCAGAACATCCGGTGTGATAGGCAACACTTTCGAGTCCTCAATAATACAACAGAAACGTTATCCCGAGTACATGCACCCAAGCATTTCGTCGCCGCAACCAGAGACACTACGACATGCTATTGCAGTGGGAGCTGCATCAGCATTTGGATTGACAATTGGACTTGTGCTGGGGTTTCCAAGAGATTTTTGGGTCCTTGTAACGATAATCG
>JBAVVB010000078.1:0-5340 GCA_049697075.1 Nitrosotalea sp. | reverse complement strand
CTGACAATTTTATTCTGAATCAATTTGTCTAAAAGCCTTCTAGCAGTTTTTTCATCCCATTCCGGCATGAACCATCTTAATGCAAATGGCAACATGTTGAATTTTTGCCAGATAAAATCAATGAACTTGTTTGCATCATCGTCTTTTGCACGTTTTCTTGTGGCTAGTGAGAAAATATTTCTTGTCTTGCCTTCTCGCACAAAACCTAGACCATCCTGTGTTGTAACAAATGGCTCACATGCATATGCTTCTGTTGACTGGAAAGAAAATGATCCAATAGACCATATGTTTGGCACAGATTTTCCTGCATGGATGGTAAATTGTTCAAGAGAATGGCCACTGAGGTTTGCAATTGGTGTGCCTCCCATTTGTTTTGCTGTATTTTCCATAATTTTTCCAACATCACTTGATTTTGTACCGACACGTATGATGGAGATTGCTTCTCTTAGGGCAGCTTCTGCAGCTTGTACAAGGTAATCGTAATTTGGATCATAGCACACTGTTACTGCAGTATCTGCAATGTATCCGTTTATCTGCACGCCCAAGTCAATTTTAAGCAGATCAGTTTCTTTGACAACTATGCTGTCATTTGGTTCTGCGGTATAATGTGCAGCGATCTCATTTAGGCTGGCATTTACAGGAAAAGCACATTTGCCTCCTTTTCGCTCTATCTCCTTTTCAATTGATTCGCAAACTTCTAGCAGCGTTGAACCAACATGATATTTTTTCCTAGCATTTTCTCTAACCTCGGCTGCGATTTTACCTGCACTAATGTAGTCTTGAATCTGCATTAATGTAGCATTGAATAGATTTGTTATTTAAAATCATCATCTCATATGGGAAGCTTAAATTGGGGACTTTTTTGTGCATTCAACATCGGGATCGTGGTCTAGCTTGGTATGATGCGGGTTTTGGGTACCTGAGGTCGTCGGTTCAAATCCGGCCGATCCCATCTTTTGTATTTTATCGTGATAAAACCATCCTACACTATTTCAATTAGTTATTATCTGACTTTCACACAATCTGATGAGTCAGGCGATGAAGAAGAGTTAGAGACATGATAAAAAGATGAATGTGAATTCAGTGACTCGGAGCCTGGCGTATCTCATAGGTCACATTGAACAAAATTTGCGCCTTAAATTGTGTTGGTGTATGATATCATATGAGTGAATTCCAGAGAATAGCAAACAATGACATACATAATTCTGTTAGAGACGTTGAGCGATATAAAAATATCTTACAGAAATTCAAGAACGGTTCTGACTGTATAAAATTTTTGGATGCGTTACTTTTGTCAGGCAGAAGCTGGATTCGAATTGCAACTTATGCTTATTCATGCCAGAAGATTCTTCAGCTCAAAGACGATAAACCAATAATCTCATGGACTCGCGAGGATTGCGAAGAGATTGTAAAAAAGTTTGTAATTGCAAACATATCAAACGCTACAAAGGAGGGCCATTTGCGTACCCTCAAACGTTTGGTACACAGGTGCAAGACAAAGAAACTGATTCAAAAGGGTAGGGAAGACTATTGCGAAGAAGTTGCCTGGATTACGCCCGGATCTTTCTACGACAAATACGAAAAAATCCAGTCAAAAGACTTGATAAAAGACAATGAAATTCTTGCCATGATAAACGCTGTCAAGAAAATGGGAGGAAAATATGTAAAGAGAAACATTCTTGTCTTGTTTCTTCTACTTGACGGAAGCTTCAGACCTGCAGAGCTTCTCAATATCACCATTGGTGGCATCGAATTTGGGAGCGATTTTGTGAGGGTTCACACAACCGGCAAGACAGGTCCAAAAAGACTTACTCTGGTAACAAGCTTTGTACCAATGAAAGAATGGATACAGGAACATCCAGATGCTGAAAATCCAAGAGCTTACCTTTTATGGGAAGACAATGAGGAAGGCAGGATGTCATACTGGCAGTTATGGCGTCTAGTAAAACGTTCTGCTCAAAAGGCTGGGATTAAGAAAAGAATCTGGCTCTACCTTTTCAGGCATACAAGTATTACAGAACATGTCAAGCGCCTTGGCCGCGTAGCTGCAGTTTATGGCAACTGGAGTCCACGAAGTAAAATGTTGCAAAAGTATACACATCTTGCAGATTCCGATCAGGAGGATGCTATCCTGAAGCTGCACGGATTGAAAAAAGAGGACAACACTGATTCTATATTATTTGCAAAGATGTGTCCTCGATGTCACAAGGGAAACAGTGCAGATAAATCTCATTGCAGTAACTGTGGTACAATTCTTTCCAAGAAACTAGCCCAGATTCGTGAATCTGGAAATATGACCGATGTACTAAAGTTTGAAAGAAAATTCTCTTCAGAAATAAAGAATCTACGGAAAACCATAGAAGAACAACAAAAAATGTTTGAAGTCTTGCTAAATAAAAGTAAAAATTAATGTTGTTTTACTTTTAACTTTTTTTCAAGCTTTGTTATCTGTTCGAGCATTTTTTCATTCTCTTCTCTGAGTCTGAGAATTACTTCTTTTGGCACATCTATTGTTTTTTCATTCATAATACATTTTAAAACATTTTAGTTTTTAAAGTCAACACAAAGTTGATCAGAATATCCATCAAATGAATCTAATAGGTGATTATTGTATAGTACACCCCCATCTACTTGGTACACGCCCATCTACTTTATTACGCCTATCTTAACAGCCTCAGTTATCATGGGATCGGGTATGAGATAGTTTTCCTCATCATCTTTGGCTATAAATCCTGCATCCTCTAGCGTTGAGAGTAACTTAGTTACGTTGCTGTTGCTTATGCTTACTCCTGCCTTTGCCTCCAAATTTTCCTTTATTTTAGACCAGCTTGATTTTCTTTCTCTTGCAAGATGCTTCATTATTGTAACATATCTATCTGATCCATACAATTTCGAAAAATTTCCAAACTCATCTGCAACAATTGCACATGACTTTTTTGTCGTTTCATCCAAAATTTTCTCATCTATTTTCTTTACTTCTCTTGCCTTAAACCCAACAAACGTGAGCCATCCTATTATCCCATCAAATCTCTCGTGAATATCTTGGAGGGTGTCTTCGCTTACTTTCATCTTGATTTGTCTGAAACCTTTCTTCAGATATTCTAGGCTTCTTTCCTGGTTTAATCCTTCAAGCTTTATCTCTATCATAGCTCGACCATACAGAGGCGCCTTTGAATCGTCAACCTTTAGAAATCGATAAAGCATACCCATTTCAGAACCAGTTATTATGAACTGCAGTCCTTTACAATAATCATACGCATGCGCAATTACACTTGTTAGATCATATTGCATTATTTTTCGAAATTCTTGTGCCTCATCAAAGGCAATTATGAATTTAGTTTTCTGCTTTTGTGCTTCATCTGACAACGCATCAAAAATAGCAGATATGTTAACCATGTCTTGCTGCTTTGGTCCCCATTTCAATCCTATGCCAATATTGCCAGGCCCAACGCTTGGCTCAATGCCCTGTACGCGTTTTAGCGCATCTAGAACTTTTTTTCTTAATCTTTTTTCCCTATTCAAAAATTCATTCAATGCTTTCTCTAATGTCTTGACAAACTCTTCACGTCTAACCTGTGTAGAGGATGCAAAAACTCTTCCATCAATTATCATGTATGGTTTTTCTAGTTCATTTAGGCAAGATAGGAGAAGAGAGGTTTTCCCTGTTCTTCTTCTCCCCTTGATTATGATCATTCTTCTCCCCCCTTCTATAGAAGTTCTTAACTTTTCCCACTCGCTGGAATAATCAAACATCTCAGCCCTGCTAGTTTTTGGTCCCTCGTCAAAGTACATATCTAGTACATGCCCATGTACTTAGTACACCCGGGTGTACTTAAATCTTCAATTTCCGTGTTATGAAGGCAATATTCCTTGTAAAGTTTACAAGTTGTAAACTTTACAAGGTTCCTGTTCGGCTATTACGTAACGAACTATCCATTTTATCAAGTAAAATAACTTTATAAAGTAAAATCAGGAATCAGACCTTTATAAAAAATGAGATTCTGACCGTTGGCTCTTGAACGATTGTATATTGTTGTCCGATCTTGCATTGTACGATAGAAAATTTCAATCCATAATGCAAGGTCGTTCCATTTCTATATCTTGTACCAAATTAGGCAATGTAGACAAGTAATGTCTACATTGTCTACAATTCGGCGTTTGTTATAGGAATTAGTATGGGTGTCATTGTTTACCCCTGTAAATGTACGTGTTTATCAAGAATTGAATATTATTGAAAATTGGCCGATCTCTTACTCTATTAAACGGCCTCTGTAATGCCCAGAATCCTAAAGGTATGCAGAAAAAATTTTCTGTGTACATTTAGGGAAATAATCTTGTGAAGGTACCACCGTTTTCAAGAGTCTCTTGTTTGACCGCTATGGGGGAGCCATTATATCTAAAAAATTTTTTAGCTAAAATGGCCCCTTACCTAAACCTTGGAGGGGGGGGGGGTGCCAAGATAACTGTAAAATTTTTCAGTTATCTTGCCGCCCCCCTTAAATGGTATACAATATCATGTAACCATGATATCAATAGGGCTTGATATCGGAACAGCTTTTGTCAAGTGTGTCACTGATACCAAGAAAGAACAGCCTGCAGTCTCTGTAACACCGCGACCGCGAACAGCTTTTGTCAAGTGTGTCACTGATACCAAGAAGGTAAAATTTCCATCGCTTTACGCATACAAGCTGGTCCACGAGTGGGACAAGAAAGGCAAGATGGTAGAAGGAATAGGTGAGGAGGCAGTACAACTATCACAGGACCCTGATACTATACTTATCAGGCCGGTGATGCTTGGCAGGCCAGTCCATGAAGAGGCCTTTGCCAGACTCGTCAGGCATGCAGTCTCACTGTCAGCAGAGAACAAGGATGCAATAGGTTCCGAGCCTGAGAGTATGGCATTTGCAATTGGTCTGCCATATGATGCTGTAGCACATCGTGGTACTATACAAAAAATGATCGCAAGGCTTTACAGGCCAAAGGCATGCGATGTGGTACCACAGGTTCTAGGCACGCTAGTTGATGCAGACAAGTCAAGTGGCATCGTAATGAGCATAGGGCAGGGAACAACAGAGATCGTGGCCTTTGTAAACAACAAGGCAATTCGCGGCATATCGGTACACCATGCGGTCGGATACATCAGCTCAAGGCTTGGTGGTGGTGGTGAGATGGCATATCTTGATGATGCCATATATGAGAGTCCAAAGACTACTCAGCTGGTAGCAATGCTTGCAGACCTGCTTCTCAATAAATTAGATATCATAAGACAGGACCTTGAGAAGCTGCCAGTAATTGTATCAGGTGGTGGGATACTTGTGCCTGGAATGCAGGACGCAGTCA
>JBAVVB010000077.1:0-3483 GCA_049697075.1 Nitrosotalea sp. | reverse complement strand
ATGACACAAATTGCAGTGTGTACTGGATAAATTCTGAATTAATTTCAAAATTTTCTCTTTTTTATTTCATAGGTACAAAACACGCTTCAAATCGCACTACCAAAAGCCAAGATTCACCAAGTATATAAAAAAAGAGAATTGAAACTAAGTTTAGAAAATATGTTTGGCCAGTCAATGGGCGAATCTGTAGTCAGTGTCTTTGTTTATTTAGGAATAGGATCAGCTGTTCTTACATCTAGGCTGTACTATAATGACAGGCCATGAATTTTCCTCAAAAATAAAAAATAAATTTTGGGTAACAAGGTTAACCATTCCGTATATAGATTGAAGCTCCAATATGGACCATGAATACATCAATCCAATCAATGTTTACTGGAGCAAAACTCTATGCAATCATTGCAGTGGTTTGTGTATCCTCGGTGGTCGGAATTGCACTGGGTCTTGAGTCCAGTGTACACTTTGCAAAGCCTGGATACATTCCACCTGGCGTAACGGCACCTGCAAAAGGACCATGCTTGAGTTTTGAATACAACTGCCATGATACAGTAAAGCATCCGAGCTCCTACTATGACAGCGGAGCTTACCTCGACCAGCCTGCTCCATAGACCATACTCCAAATCTTGACGATAGAGAGGAGATTATCAAACATGACTCAAACACCTGCTAAACAAGAAGGAGTTACAAGAAGAGACTTTCTAAAACTCCTTGCAGCTGGAAGTGTAGCACTAGCGTTTGCTCCGTTTGTTCCATGGGGAAAGTTCATGCCAAACCCCTCAAATATAGTGCCGTCCAGAGTTCAGGTAACCTTACCTGATGGAACAGTGGCCAATGTCAAGACGTTTCCAAAGAATAGTTCCGAAGTCATAACTTATCCATCCAGCGGAGATCCAGTTCTTGACCAAGAGGCATTTAAAAAATGGCAATTTGTACGATTGCCCGAAGAACTAGGTGGAGGAGTAGATGATGTTAGTGCCTTTCGTGTTTATAGTATGGTCTGTTTACATCTCTGGTGTCTGTGGAAGTACTGGCCTCAGGATGGTAGAAAAAGAGGCGAGTGCCCCTGCCATGGTAGCATGTATAATATGTTAAACGGAAAGGCGTTTGCAGGTCCTGCATCTCTTCAGGCTCCGCCTTCGAATGTCTTACCCGAGCTTTGGCTTGAGGCAGACAATGATGGAAATTTGTGGATAAAGCCAGCAGTCTGGAATGTAAACGAAAATGGAATTGTGGGATATGGCCGTTTCCTTAAAACGTAGAAGTGGATTT
The DNA here is from genome assembly GCA_049697075.1 of Nitrosotalea sp. Lineage (GTDB taxonomy): Archaea > Thermoproteota > Nitrososphaeria > Nitrososphaerales > Nitrosopumilaceae > Nitrosotalea. The sequence continues at coordinate 2,217 of JBAVVB010000077.1, read as the reverse complement.
GTATTTGAATCAAAAAATGCGTGTTGCAATTTTAGTTATCACCGCTGCCTCAATCATGATATCATACACAAGTTATATATTCATAGGCATTGAGGCAAAAAACAAAGAAAACGGTACAAAATTAAATCGGTTCCCCTATGAAGCGAATTCAAATTTACCAAGTGTTTTGTCTATTGTACCAATAAGAGGAACTTATGTTATGCTTTACCCTTTGCCAAACGGCACTGCACCAAATAGCATTCTAGTTGATAAAAACGGAATAGTTTGGTGTGTTGGTTCCAAGATACATGATCTATTCAGATTCGATCCAAATACAAATTCTCTTGAGGAATATTATATTCCTGGAGAAAATGATGATAATAATTACAAGATGTCCTGGTCCATGGTACAAGACAATGAAGGAAACATTTGGTTTTCACAGTTTGGTCAATATCCCATCTGGAGGTTTAATCCAAATGAGGGTATATTCACATCATTTCACTCTAATATACAATATACGCCATTTCAGATGAAACATGACATCAAGACAGATAACATCTGGTTCACAACTCTTTCAGGAGGGTCACTTGGAGTTATTCAGAAAGTTCAAGAATTTGGATCAGTAGTTAACCAATATGAAATAAACGAGTTTTCAATTGGCAATGGTACTATGCCAAGTGGATTAGATGTCAATGGCAACTCTATATGGGTTACTGAAATTGAGCAAGGAAAGATAATCAGGTTTGAAGCAATCCGTACAAGTAATGGTATCGTAACTGGCATAAAGCAAGTGACAGAGTTACCTAAAGGAAACAGCAAGCCATTCTCGCTGCCAACAGATGTTCTTTTGTCTGAGAACGATCACTTCTTGTGGATTACTGAGCATGGTCCCAGTACAGTTACAAAATATGACATTAATTCACAAAAATCCATACAATTTCCAACAGCAAAAAACAAGTATGATGTGGCATCTCTGCCCTTCTGGTTACGGGAAAGTACTGATAACAAAGGAATTTGGTTCAACGAGCACGAAGGTGGAAGCATAGGATTCTTGACAGATAATCTGACTTTGACAGAATTTCATTTACAAAACATCCCTCAAAATTCAATTCCCTTTATGCTCAACTTGGCAACAGATCCAACCAACCCCAATAAACTGTGGTTTTCGTTATGGACAGTAGATGAGATTGGTGTTGTCGATAAATCTGTTTTATCCCCATTTGACCTCATGATTTCCAAAGATAAACTCGTACTATCCCAATCTGAGAATCATACCTTGATACACGTCACTATCATAAAAAATCCAACCTCAGACACAAAAGATGTGGTATTTCTTAACGCATCAAGTTCTATGCTTTCAGACGGATCGCTTCAGAACATGACAGCACAGTTTTCTATTCCAATGTTACCCATAACTAGGCAGACACCAAACAAGACTATGATTGAATTGACTCTAAATGACCAATCTCTAGAGAAGGGCAACTATACGATAGGACTTTCTGCAGGCGATGCACTCCTTACAAAAACTGTCTTTGTCTATCTTACTGTGCCTTGAATCACGACCTGCTCCTAAACTCCTGATTTTATTGCGACAACAGGACTTGTGATGTATTTTTCAACCTTTTCTTATATGCATCTACTAGTCGTGCAATACTTTTTGCTAAAGTCATAGAGTTTACATGCGTTCTCAAGAAAGATACTAACAACAATTGTTCATCCATTGAAAACGAAAGTAGGCCTCTCTTTGTTCTCTCTACATAAGTAAATCTTACTTGTCCCAAATCCCCATCAAATTCCTTTCTCATCCTATGCCTTAGGGCATTTTCCATAAAAAACATCTCTTTTCTGGTACTCGGAAGTATTTCTATAATGGAGTTACGACCTTGGCTCGCATCAACTCTCCCTTTTCATTAATAATTGCCACGAATGTTATATGATTATTCATTGTCAGTATGGATCTGCACAATTCATTTGATAACACATCCGATTTTGAATTGAGGAGCAACTTGTCTAGTATTTCTTCATTTTACTATAAAACTTCTATAGTACACACTGCAATTTGTGTCATAAAATACTAATTATACTTGTTTTGTATTTTTTCAGGATCGTCATATTTCATTTCCATGTTTCACAACAGATGATGTCACACGCCTAATCTGACCTGGCACACAATCCATCATGAAGAAAACTTGATATTTGTAAAATGACAATTACAATCTTACACGTTTGTTTTCTTGT
>JBAVVB010000076.1:0-4362 GCA_049697075.1 Nitrosotalea sp. | reverse complement strand
TTTTGCATTGCACGATTCATGATAGAAAGACAAATCTCATTTTCATACTTTTGATAATGGACAAATGCAGCAGCGGCAAGAATTATTCCTTGTACAAGATCTTTTTCACCTTCATATGTTTTTTTCCAGACTCCTTCAAGAACTTCGTGACACTCCCAAAATCTTTCACTATTGAAATAAAATTTTCCGCTTTCTAACGCCTCATCTTTTTCTATTTCCTCCTCGACAAGATGTCTAGCATGATCAAGGCCTCCAATTGATTCTAATTTTTCAACTAACTGATCAAGATGTTCTTTTGCAATGGATACATCAAATTCCACGTATCTTTTTGAAACTCGTGTATCCCTAATGATGGCATCAAATTCCGCAGTCAGCTGGTCTGCTTTTTTCAGTAGCACTGGTGCATCACGTGGCAGATAACCTTCATTCTTGAGATGAATCATGAAACGATCCATGTTGTATCGATGTTCTAATTTCTTAAAATTGTTAGCTATTTACTCGTTAAGATTTATATGAACTATTAAAAGGACTCACAATACATGTCCATGATTGAAGTTACACGCGATGTAAAGAACCCTCTACTTTCAAGAAGAGAGATTACGTGTACGTTCAAAGGACTTGCAGGCAGACTCAAGAGATTAGAAGCTATTGAGATGATATCAAAACAATTCAATCTTGAAGGCAAGATTGTAATTCCAATAAATCTCAAAAATGAGACTGGTAGGCCAACACTTTCAGGTACATTTTATGTCTATGAAGACGAAAAGTTGGCAAAGGAACATCTCAAAGCAGCGATATTCAAAAGGTTAGAAAAAGCCAAGGCAGTACCTGCAAAAGAAGCAGAGCCCGCACAAGCAGCAGAGGTCAAGCCTGCTGAAGAGAAGAAGGAAGAGACAAAGTAATGGCAGGCAAGAAAGGCTCAAGCCCTTCAGTTTACAAGTACTACAAGGTAAAAGATGACAAAGCAGAAAAGACAAAAAAAGAATGTTCAAGATGCGGCAAAGGGGTTTTCATGTCAGATCACAAGGACAGAAGAACTTGTGGTAAATGCGGCTATACAGAGTTCACGAAATAATCAATAGAGTTTCTTCTTTCTTAGTTTTGAAGATTTTTGTTCTATTTGCTCTAATTTTTGAGATAGGGATGGATCAACTTTGGTCTTTGCAAGCACGTCAGCAGGAATCTTGACTATGTTTCTATCAAGTGCGACATTTATTGTAGGTAATTTCTTTTGAATCCAATTTTTTAATACTTTATCTTCGAGCTTGTAATCCCGAAACCCCTCTGGAAATTTCTTCGTTATGTGTAACAAGAGGGTCTTGTCATCAAACACCGAACGAGGCTCGAACAATCTAGTAGTATCGGCATACATACTCTCAAAGAGATTGCCCGAGAGCTCATCTGAGATCATCTCCATCTTGGACATTCTTTTAATTAATTCAAGATAATGCAGAAACTCATGGGCAAGTATGGCATGTATTGTACCTTTTAGCCCATAGGCAACAAGCGGTGCAGTGATTTGAATAATGATCTCCACCTTCTCGTTTACAATTACAGGAAGTGTTCTTGCAAACAAGATTCCATAGTCAAATGAGCCAGTAGGCTGCGAGATTACAATGGAGGGTTCTACGTATGCCAGTGGGAAATTAATCCCAGATGCTTTCTCTACCCTGCCTACACCCTCAAGTATAATCTCAAATCTCTTGACTATTAGTGAGTGAATTTTGTCTGATAGAACGCCATTTTTATGAGCTTCATTTACTTTTAACAGCGGATCCAATCAAAAAAGCTTGAATCCGACTATAATAAAACCTTGATATCTATTCCATTCAGATCTTTCGATAATTAAACCTAGAAAAATCCATTGGAGACGTACAAAAATAGTTTCTTTTTACTCATCCTTTCTTTTTGTATGAATCCAAAAGCTTGTCAACGAAGATGCTATTATCAAGTTCAGGATTTGCTTTCTTTGCATCATGAATTACCTTAAGAAATCTTACAAATGTTGCTTCTTTTACAGTAATTGTCTTGTATTCTTTGCGAGGCATAAGATAAGAATACATAGGTTTTTGATAAATTATTGGTAGAAATTTTATAGAAATTTGTTATAAAGTTGGCTATTGGGTGGAAACAAGAGCAAAAACTAGTGCAGATGCAGATCAATGACCTTTTCTTCTCAAGTATTCAATGTCAAGAGTCATTTTCATTATTGCAGACTCCATTTTGGAGATCTCCTCAAGCAACCTGTCATTTGTGCTGGTCCTGTCAGTGTTGCATTGTATTTTCATCACTATTTTTGCCATATCATAGAGGATTGGCATCAAATCGGTAACGGAACTACCATCTCTTGATTTAAGAACGAGTCTACTGTTACGTACTAGTGAAGAGTTTGCACGACCAATAAATTCATCTCCTGTTATCATTTCTTGTTTGATTCAGATGGAATCAGTATAAAATAATTTGTCCCGTACCACACAAATGATAATTTATGATCTTGTTTTCCAATTTCGGACACTAGTTCTTGTCACTTAATTTATCCAGAAATTCTCGTATGGAATCATAATAGGCAAATTCTCCCAAGATGGTTTTAAGCGACTTTGTCATCACAGCGCTAATATTGTTATCAAAATTCTTCTCTAGGATTTTTTTCAGGTATTGTGGATTATCAAGGCAGTCAAAGACATTGGCATTGTAATCTTCTCTCAACCTGACGGTTACTTTATCAAATATAGAAGGACCCATGCTAAGCAATGTATTTTCTATTGCCAGTCCAACAAGAATTCGCTTTGGTTTTTTATCTAGGTTACTGACTGGAGGCTTGTTTTCTATTTCCTCAGTTTCGGCATTTTTTCGATGTTGCTTTCCTGTCATTAATTCCAAATATTGAAAGAGGCAGCCAGGATTAGAGCAGTGATAGTTTCCCGAGCCTAGATCAAATTCGATCAATGCCTTTTTACAATCTGGACAATACATGGTCATCTAATATTACCTCGTACCGGACTTGTATAAGACATTTATTTATGTATGATGACTGCCATCAAGTCTAAAGTATCTAGGAAAAATGTTTTTTGATATTTCCAACTTCAATTTTTATCCATTCACAAAAGATTTGCCAAGTCATGTTGTCGGTATCAGTCCACTGGAAAAATGTGAACATAATTCCAGTGGAATTCTCTGAAAAAGGGATTATCCTCATATATGCTGGCGTCATGTGTTGTTCAGTTGGTCCTGCATAGATGTCAATGAGACCAGCTTTGGGATCGGTTTCAAATCGTATGAAGACTTCTCCAATTGGTGTTACTGCTTTGTACTTGCCATCAACAATAGATATTTCTTTTACAAACTGTGTACTCCACTTTGGTAGGTTTTCAAGATTAGATAGGAATGCGAAAACCTTGTCTTTTGGTACCGACACAACACAAGTTTCTGTAACAGAATTCAATATTGTTGGTTTTTGTAAGATTTACTTTAATGTTGTTTTTTTGATTTATTGTATGTCAGAAGCATTGACAGCAATACAATGGGTAAAAACGTCATAAAGCGTTGATCAGGTAAACACGTTCATTACAACTATTCTAGACTTTTATTTGGTCAAACATTCATTTTGTAATAATAATTTTGTGAAAATCAAACAACCTACATTTGCAATTTGTTTCAAGTATACTAGATATGCTTGGCTCTACCTCTTGTCCTGCAACAAATCTTTTCAGCGGTATCCCTCCATCAGATTCCATCATAATCCTAAATGATTTTTCAGATTCTCTTTTGAATTTGATATCGTAGATAATTTTCTTGTGCTTACGGCCCGAATTTTCATACAAAACTACAGGTTGTTCCTCTAGTCTTCCGAGCTCTTCCAGTGCATTAGATGCAATCTCACTTTCTGCGTCTATATCCATAACAACTTCTGTCCTAAACCTTACAGGATCTGAAGGGATTTTCGATATTACATGTACTCTATGAATTGAAACTCCATCCAAGTCAAGCTTTTTTGGAAGAGAGACATTTCGCTTGTGTGGGTTTACCAGTTTTACAAAAAATGGCCTTCCGTTGCCCATTACAAGGCTTGATTCATCCTCACTTCCAATCCAGGTAATTTTTGCCTGTTGCGCACCAAACTTGTCAATCAGAAACTTGGCTATCTTTCCTTCAACGCTATTAAATTCCCTAATTCCGTGAAAGTCGCAGACAAAACATCCTTTTCCTTCACACTGGTCACATGGTTTTTGTTTTTGTTGTAAACCCCTGATACTTTTTGTATATCTTGCTTGTAGTAGTACAGCTTTTGGCTTTATCTCATAGTATTCCTTTTTGAAATCAATTGTAAACACCACATCTGGATTCTGATAGTCTACCTTGGAT
>JBAVVB010000075.1:0-6680 GCA_049697075.1 Nitrosotalea sp. | reverse complement strand
GTGTTGACAGAATAATTCCCCTCTAGTTGAATCAGTGATCATCTTTTGTTGTGCGCATCTTGGGCAGTTTTTTGAGTACCATTCTTCCATTTTAGCCCACTTTACCTAGTATTTTTTCTCCAAGTTTGCATAGATTAGATCCCAAGTCACAACTTACATAGAGCAGTTCTTTACCTAGAGAGAATATGAGTACGGCAATCTTTTCTCGCTTGATGATAACATAGCTTACTTTGCCTAGTTTTCCATCAAATTCACGGTGCATTCTGGTAATCAATGCAGCTTCGGTTAGCACAACTTCACCATCATTTCTATCTATAATGGGCACGAGTCCACGCCTAGTTCTGGAAACTATTGGTTTTCCATTGTCTGTGATGACTACTACGAAACGTATCTTTGGATCAAGTTTGATTACTCTGTCACAGGTAGACTCGTAGGTTTCCATCATGAGTTGGTGATACATTTGCCCCACGTTGGAAAGGTAAGAAAGATAATGACCGATACATTGGATCTAGCTATCGTGTTGTGCCTTGCCACATAATTGAGACGATAGATAATTTATAATGATTTGCGATACTTTGTTAATGAACATTGTTAGTTGTAAAGTTTCAAGACAACAAGAAGGAAAATTATCAAAAATATAATCCATGCCAATTAAAAGCAGCAAAATCGATCGGTTGCCTTGATCTACCGACGGATAAAATGTTGCACAAGTATATGGCCAAGCATAGTTTTGATAAAATGATCTGTGTTAACTGCAAATCCAATCTGTTGAAAGGGTTATTGATTAGCAATTATTGATTTTCGTACAATTACAATATTATTTTACGGAGATGAAAGATGTCCCCAGCCTCTTGCAACAAACTGGGATATGTCACTTGAGCTTATGCAGGCAGGTCTTGAATCAAATGAGTTCAAGACAAGACCGTATCCCGAAGGACAGCTAACATTAGTTGGAGCAACCCCTGAGCTTATCTGTTGTTCAGGAGATTGGACGGACTGCGGCATGGAACTGGCTGTCATATTTCCATTAGGATTCATTCCATAGTTACCTGTCATATTTCCAAAGTGGTGAATCATGTAACCTCCGTTCATGTTTCCGAATTGGTGCATCATGTAGCCTCCTGTCATGTAGCCACTGGTCATATTTCCATTAGAATTCATTCCATAGTTACCTGTCATATTTCCAAAGTGATGCATCATGTAACCGCCATTCATGTAGCCACCTGTCATGTTTCCGAATTGGCCATAATGATTATGATGCATGGCGTAACCGCCATAGCCTCCAAACGACATACAGGGATTATGCATTCCAAAGCCTCCGGTCATATTTCCAAAGTGGTGCATCGTGTAGCCTCCTGTCATATTTCCATTAGAATTCATTCCATACATTTCTGTATAATTTCCAAATGGTGCTGCCTGTCCAGCATTACCTCCTGAAATGGTCTGATTCATACCTTGTTGGGTATCATTCCCTGAAACGGTCTGATTCATTCCTTGTAGAGTATAATTTCCTGGCATGGTCTGGGCAATTGACGGTTGTACCATGATAATTTGTGAAGACACAAAAACGAACAGCATAACAAATAGAATAGTTCTCATGGTGTACACTAGTTATCAAAAATGAAGATAAAGTCAGGAATTACTTTTCATTAGTCCTTTTGTGCAAAAAATTTTAGCTTTTACAGAAAGGATAGCATGAATGATCATCCAACATTGATAGAAAATTGAGCTGTATCTGAAACTGGCATAAAGTAAATTCCATCTACCTCTACCATCACATTGTAAGATCCTGCGTTTTGAAATTGGTATGGTATTGTAATAGAACCTTCAGCAGCATGTAAAAGCGAGGTTGTAAATATCTGAGTTGTTCCTTGCATAATTGTAACTTTGTAATCAACATGTTCTTCAATTGAATTGGTTTGATTGTCCATGAAAACAATATTGAGTTGAGTTGGTTGCCCAGTAGTTGGACTTTCAGGATTGGTTGATAATCCTATTTTTATATTTCCACTGTTTGATTGATTGGTACCCTGTGTTTCGTTATTCTGTTCGACAGTATACAGTGCCAGCATTCCACCTTCCATATGATCATACACATGGCAATGGAAGAGCCAAGTGCCAACATTGTCAGGATACATGTCTAATACTTTCATGCTCATGGGAAGAAGTTCTACCATGTCTGTTCTCTTATCGTCCATCAACAGCGTGTTTCCATGCCAATGCGGTGAATGAATATCGCTTTCACCCCCCATGCCAGCTACATACCAACGTACATGTGTATTCTCCTTCATCGTCAGGCCCGGAAGATTTCCAAAGATGTATCCATTTATCGAATACTTCAAGTTGCTTTCCCAAAACATAGGATCAGTTGTGTTTGCCTGTGACATGTTTTCTCCTGCAAATGTCTGGAGATTATACGGAAAGTACGGACTGTTAGTCTCATTAAATATTGTAAATAGCGTAACAAACTCTTGGTCTACTCCCTTTGGAGTTCCGTCAGGATTTGCTTCCCCATGTCTTGTGATTATGATCGGTCCCACAAGTCCAGCATTTGGATCTCCTATCTCATCAACATGAGAGTGATACATCCACAATATTGAACTTGGATCCTCAGGTCCGGGACCTGCTCTCTCTGGAACATGCCAGATATATGTGAAGTTGCCTCCAGGAGGTACAGCCTCACCCGGTTTTTCAGAATCTGGAATTCCATCATCATATGGTGCGCCCTCTGAAGCTTTGTCATATAAAACTCCATGAGGATGCATACTTACCGGAATACGACAATTGTTCTTGAATACTACCTGTATGGTATCACCAACTTCTGCATGAATCACCGGTCCCAATATGCCAAGATGCTGCCATTGTGCAGGCCTTGGTTGCAGTGTGGTAAAAGTACCATCAGTGTATCCCTGGTAGAGACATTTTAGATATACACTTCCTATCCTGTCTTTTCCATTTTGGGTATAGAGAGCTGCATAGGGATCAGTTGCAAGAGGTTTTCCTGTGATCATGTTCATCCCTGACGGAGCATAATTCCATTTTACTTCATTTGCAGCTATGTAATATGTACGGGTTACACCCTGAAACTGAGAAGGCGTAGCTACCTGTGTTACCATCGTGACTTGATTAGAACTTGGATTTTGGCTTTCAGCAAAGTGGTAAACAAGAACACCAGTCAACGCCGATGTCAATGCAATAATAATTCCAAACATTAGTGTGGTTTTAGATGTCATAAAGTCAATCCCCTCCTAATCTCACACTAGGTTTACAAGCCAGCCAATCACAAAACCAAAAAAGACTCCGATATAGATGGCTCGTTGGTTTAAGATGTGCGTAAGCTTATTGCCCATCTCTTCAACTGTTTCTGATTCTTTAACCAGTATCTGTGAGGCAACATCTGATTCTCTGAATAGTATTCTAAACATCGGGAGTATGACGTACAGTATGGCTCCTATCGCTACGCCATTAAATGCCACATCAAGGACGTTTGAATTGTAAAAGTATCCAATGCCCCCGCCAAGTATTGTTGGAACACCTCCTATTAGGAACATCAACAACAATGCACCCAGCCTCTTATCCAATTTTCCAGCTAGAGGGGCAGCTATTGGAAAGCCCTCCGTTAAATTCTGGAGAGTGAAACCCACTAGTATTACAAGAGTTGTACCTACAAGTCCATACTGTACGCTTGCCGCCCCAAAGACCAATCCTTCAGTTAAATTCTGGAATCCCATCGCAATGGCGATTATCAGAGCCAGTTTGACAGGTGACAGTCCCTTCTTTGATCTATGTTCAAGGAAATACAATACAAGAAATCCACCAGCTACTGCTGCGCCAAATACGCCATCAAAAAATGGCGATGTGCCATATCCTTCTAATGAACCGTTAGACAGCATAGGAGCTACATCAGAGTATACATCTGCCATGAGAAAGACCAGAATACCAACCGCAGTGGCGTTAAGAAACTTTATTTTTCTGTCGCCTAATTTCTTGCGCAGAACAATTGGCAGCGATAGATATACGGAAAGGCCCATGATTGCAGAAAGCGTCAGTGTGATTATGAGGTCAACCAATTCAATTTCATCCTACGCAGACGGGATTATTTTGGCAATGAAGATGAGCACCGGTAAGAATTGCACTGCCTAGATCTGCGCTGCTCAAGTCTACGCCGTCAAAATTAGCATTAGTGAGGTTATCATAAGCAAATCCTGTATCTGCAAGATTTGCACCCCTAAAGTCAGCACCAGAAATATCAGAATTCATAAACAACATGTGATTTAGATTTGCTCCTTTGAATATGAGACCATGGGCAGTTGCATATCTCATTGAACTGTCATGAAGATTCGCATTGGTGAAATTGGTACCGGTTGAATTTACATAATTAAATTCAGAAAATGGCGCATCAACACCTACAAAGCTTGCACCAGTAATGTTTGCCTCTGGCATGTCAATGTTTGTCATTTCTGCCTTATCAAAGACAGCATTCTGAAGATGAGCCTCTGTTAAATCTGCTTTGAAAAGATTCGCATTGGTGAAATTTGTGCCTCGAAGGTTTGCAGTGCTAAGATCTGCCCGTTCTAGATCAGCGCCCGAGTAGTTACATCCGTGCCAGTCAACCAGTGGAAAGTTTTGGTCATTACAATTTTTAGATTGTGGGATTGGCTGCTCCAATGATGATTGTACTGCATTTTGAGGCTGTGAAACAGTGGTAGAATTTTCTTGGGTTATGGCAGATGGTAAAAGTCCATTTTGAACAAGTAAACGTATCCCTTGAAGATATTGATCATCACTTATCTTTCCCTCAACCCATAGCTTTGCATTATCTTTTAACCACGACATGGAGATAATGCTATTGTCGTCGGCATATGCCAGATTTCTTGAAATCGAGGATAGTGCAATCATGGAAATTGATACTACAATCAACATAACAAGTTTGGAATGTTTCATTAGGTGCACCTAATTTGAAGATATATTTAATTTGTCGAATAGAGACAATTTATGAAAACAAATATTGATTCCAACTACATGGAATATGTCTTGGTGTTTTAGTTTAGGGCAGAATTCAGATCAAGCTGAATACTCTATAAAATAATCAGTTACAGAATTTAGAATTAATATCTGAAAATCAAATTATATCATGAGACCCGGTGTTTATAGAAAAATATCATGGTGAAAAAAAACGTTCCAGCCATGACAAGTAATGGGAATGGAAATTCAGGGGTTGCGATTACAGGTGTTATAGATACATTACTGTAGCCTACAGGAAAGTCTAAGCTTATGTGCTTGTATGTTTTACCCGAAATTATTTCAGAAGAAGATACCTCTCGAAAGGGAGTAGTTCCACCTACCGTTGCACTTAAAGAATCAGATTTTAGATACGAGTCAGGTTCTGTTGTTATCATCAATCCAACCCATCCGCCCATTACAAAATCTCCTCTTGCCCGAAAGGTAATGCTATGCGTAGATTGATCATAGTTAACATCCTTTATCTTTCCATCAGATTGTATCTCAAAGGATATGTTTTGTCCATTTTCAGCTGGTAGAGAATAATTTTGGGTTTCAGGTCCGCCCGGTATATAGCAGCTGTAATAGAAAACATCTTTTGAGATAGAATCAATTGGAACAAGTGTAAAGCTAACAGAATCATTGGAGGAAATCTGTGGGATTAGATCACTTTCAGTAACATCAAGTACCTTGGCATGCGCATCCATCGCTATGGCAAGAACTTTGATGCCAAAGAAATCATCATGTGAGGTATTATGTAAAAAACCAGTCATTGCGTTGGTGGAGGGATCCATGTGCAATGAGTTGTAATTAATTTGAAGCGAATCATACGGTTGTTGAAGTGTTGTTTGCGAGGATATTTTCATGTCAGATAAAGTAAAATTTTCTCCGGTATCATTAGACAAATAAATCTTGAACGGCATGGCCATACCATGTCCTATTATTCCTACATATTGTGTATAGTAAGCCGACTGCAAATCAGACTTGCTAAAATAAATCTCTGATTCAATGTTGTCATTTGGATCCGTGTTCTGAATTTCTCCTATTATGTATTTTTTACCTTCATTATCTGTGATGACTTTGTCAAAATTAAACGAACCCAAAGCCTGTTCTGCGAACACATGCGGAACAAGCATGAAACTAGAATAGAAAAAAGACAGCGCTATGATTATGATCATAAGACTGGTTTTTTCATATAAATTTCCAAACAATGTACAAAACATGGTCTGTAATTACAACTTGAAAAGATATGTATTTGGTTTTTTATTCCCCAAGATAACTCTGGTCCAAAGTACCGTTAGGTTGTGGAATTTCATTTGGACATGATGAAGAAATGCTCCACTGTCCATGTACTTGGACTACACAGTCAGGCTTGAGAGGAGTGCCAAATGTTTGCATGATTGTACTTTGTGGTATGCTCGTATCTGGCACATCAGATAGAGGTGGAACTGCGTTTGATGGGTTTGGTCCAGGAGTATTTCCAACCACTATAACAGCAAATTGCCCCTTGGCAGCTTGAGAATAATCATGATTTATGATAACATAGACTCCAGGCTGAACAAATGTCACGTCAATAATTGCAGTATTTGAGCCTCCGAGATTGAATGTTTGTGCGTTGGTTTCCACCAGTCCAGCTTGTGTGACTCTATCAAGTTGTTCTCCAACAATGTGAATGTTAT
>JBAVVB010000074.1:0-22991 GCA_049697075.1 Nitrosotalea sp. | reverse complement strand
ATACAAAGCATTGATGATTTTCTTGCACCCCCTCTAATTTAGCTACTGAAATGGCAAATTGCGATCTTTTGCGATCAAGATTAGATCGCAGTAACTAAAAAATTCTTATTAATACACAGATCTTAATTGATTTTGATTTGTCCGAATTTGATTCATTGATGAATAAACTTCTTGAGCAAAAACCAGAGATCTCAAGACAAGATATAGAAGAAATGATCCAAAAAAAGAAGGAAAAGATAGGCGCAGGTTATCTTACAGACCAAGGTGCCCTCTTCCTTATTGCGTCAGACCTTGGTGTATCATTGAGCGAACCGCTAAAAGTCGAGATGGGCCTCAAGGATCTCTATGTTGGTGCAAAAGAGATTACACTTGAAACACGAGTGATGAATGTCTATCCAGCAAAGCAATTCTCAAGAAAGGATGGCACCCAATTTCTTTTGCGTAACATGACAGTATATGACGGAGACTCTAGAGCAAAGGTAAAGTTATGGGACGAAAAGGCAAACCTTCCAGGAATAGAGAATCTCAAGCCAGGGGACCTAGTTAGGATAATCAAGGCCTATGTAAAATCTGACATGAAGGGTAATCCGATAATCAATATTGGTTCAGGTTCCACAGTAGAGCCAAACAGCACACAAAGCAAGATCCCAGGCCTTGATGCAATAACAGATAACGTATCAAACGTAAAGGAGAACCAACAGAATCTAGTGGTATCAGGAATTTTGGATGGAAACATCCGCACTACAGAATTTACTAATTTCAAGGGAGAGCCAAGCAAGGCATTGCAGCTTAGGCTAAAGGGCAATGATGGCACAATAATTCGTGCAGTACTATGGAACAAAGATGAGAACTCTGTTCCAAAGGTAGTCTCTTCAGGTGCAAAGGCAAGATTGATTGGAGTCAACACAAAGATGGGCCAGATGGGCCTTGAGCTTCATGGAGACGAGGGAACGGTACTGGAGATAGACGGAGCAAAAGAGATAGAGAAAATGGTTGTAAGAATTTTGTCTGCCACAAAGAGCGAGTCTGGAAGCAGGCTGCTTGTAGCAACAGCACAAGATAAAAAGCTAGTAAATATTGTAGATGCTTCTTCAATCACATCAAATCTCAGTGTTGGTGATGTAATCGAACTCTTGCCATCAAAGATATACGGAAACTCTGTAACAATTGAACAAGATTCTCCTGTAAAAAAAATTGATGATCAAAAGATGCCGACATTATCAGATTCCAGAACAAAGATAAGAGATGTCAAGCCATCAGATGGAATCTATTGTGTAGAGGCCATAATTTTAAAAGCTCCACAAAAGCGTGAGGTGCAAACAAAGACAGGCGAGTCCATCTCACTCTCTGAGACATTCATAGAAGATGACACAGGACAGATATGGCTCAAGGGCTGGCGCACACAAGCAAGGCTGCTAGAACAGTTCACCCAAGGTGAGATAATCAGTGTTACAGGTGTTACTGCAAAGCCAGGTCTCGAGGGAAGAACAGAGATATTTCTTACTGCATATTCAGTCGTTACAAAAAAGAACTAGTCCCAGAATCCTCGCGTAGTAACATACTGCCTTTCTGCTTCATATATCTGCCTGTAAAGTTCTTCTTCGCCTACCATGTTTCTCAGTATCCTTGCCCCAGTGTCCGCACCAACACCATATCCTGATAACACAACAAGCGCAGTACTTCCAAAATTTTCTAACAATGATGAAACCTTCCATGCACGGTTGAACTTGTGATTCTCCTCCGTAGTTATTTTTTTTCCCGCCGCCTTTTTTTGTACTATTTTTGGTAGGTCATAATCAGAGTAAAACGTAGCAGCGATCTGCCTTGACTTGCAGTGCGGACAGACAAGTACCCCCTTTACCTCACGAGTCTCTACTACTTTTTCCCATTTGCCGCAGCGCATACAAACAAGCCTATGTTTTGTTTTGACAAGCCGGGCTTTTACCAAATCAAGCACCCCCTTGTCAAGATTAGCAGGAGACGAATAGTATTTTGTGGTGTGATCAAGTATTGGCTCTGCAAGTTTTGAGAAACCATCAACCTCAAACCACCGCGATGTGATGGAGCCATCCCGTATCTTGTCAAGAGTCGTAGCTGTTCCCTCCAAGTCATACTTGTCGTGGAAGAGTTCCCGCAGAGCTTCCTTTGCAATCACAGTAGCAGAATATCTTTCATAGAGAAACCTTGCAGATTTTCGGTCATACACTGCCTCTCTGCCTACAATTCCAAATTTTTTTGCAACACACCAAGTTCTCCAGTTTACGTTATGTGTCCCAGATAACGACGCGCGCACGATTGACTCTAGTTCATACTTGTCTTTTAGTACGGAAAGCACCGAGTCCTCGTTGATTCTTCCATTTGATGATATCATGATTCTATACGCATCAGACCTCGAGTCCACAAGATATCCACTCTTTGCAGAAAGCATTGCAGAAAGAAGCGTGGCAAGTGTTGCGTTGATCCTAGTTCCAAAGCACGCATGAATTACTATAGTGTTTCTGGCACGCTGCGATTCCACAACAATTGTTTTCTCGTCTGGAATTGCGTCCATCTTTAGACTCTCAATTATCTTGTTTGCAAGCGGCTCAAGCTTTGTCTTGGTGCGGTATAGCCCCACCTTTCTTGCAGTAGCAAAATCAACTGGGATGTTCTCTCCCTCCCAGTATGGAACATTTATTCCAGCAGACTGGACTGGTTCTACGTTTATCTTAAGTGAACTGTCATCAACGTTTAAAATTCTCCACTGCATTCCGCGCAACACAAAGACATTTCCTGGGTCGCCATTATCACCCACAAATCTCTGGTCAAGGCTTCCGATCATTTTTTTGGATACAGTATCGAGTACCTTGAATTTCAAAATGTCAGGAATCGTGGACAGGTTTTCAAAGTAATACCTAAATGAGCGTCCCCTTTTTTTGAAGACCATCTCTTCTTTGTCAAAAAATACAATCGAGCCGTTATGCAAAATATCTAGCACGCCAAACAGATCATCAAGTGTTGTATCTCTAAACGAATAGGCTTGGTTTATCATCTTTAGCGCAAAGTCAATTGGAACAGTTCCAAACTGCATTGTCATGCCAACCAAGTGGTGCGCCAACACATCTAGTGCGCCGTCATGAACTATCTGATCCTCGATTGATTTTTCTCTAACACGCTCCAGTATGGCAAGCGCTTCAAACTCATCATCTGCGTTGTTAGTTACAATCAGTCCCTTTGCAGACAAGCCCCTGCTGTGCTTGCTTCTGCCAATTCTTTGCACAAGTTTTGATACCTGTCTTGGCGAACCATAGTGTATCACAAGTTCCACAGAGCCAATGTCAAGGCCTAGCTCAAGCGATGATGTACAAACTACAATGCCAGGCCTTCCCTCCCTTAGAGTCTCCTCAGTTTCCTCCCGTACCTGTTGTGAGAGAGAACCATGGTGCATATCTATTCGTAGACTGGACCTCTCCTTTAGGACGGATGCAAGATATTCTGACTCGCCCCTGGTGTTTGTAAACAAGAGTACTGGCGAGTCTGCATAGTTTTTGGTGACGTAATCTATGACATAATCAACAACATCGGTTATGGTCCCATCGATGTATCTTACCTCAACGTCATACTTTCTAATTGAGCGGTCCTCAATTATCCTGCATCTTCTTTTTGTTCCTACCACAAACTTGGCAGCCTCTGAGGTATTTCCTACTGTTGCAGAAAGACCAACCCTTGTTACAGGAAATTTCGTGTTTGCCTGCAGACGCTCAAGACTTAGCGATAGCTGTGCACCGCGCTCATTTCCCAGCAGCTCATGCACTTCATCGATTACAATCCACTCTAGCTCGTCAAGTGCCTGTAACATTCCCGGCTGTGTCAGTAAAATTATGATGGTCTCAGGAGTTGTTATCAGCACATCTGGCGGTTCAAGTGCAATCTTTTTTCTAACTGCCTGCGATGTATCCCCATGACGAATCTGAATTGTAAGACCCTCCTTTTCCGCATACCCAATTACTCTACGAAAGACATCTCTGTTTAGTGCCCTGAGCGGGGTGACATATAATGTCTTGATCTTTCCATGTTTTTTTGACTTGGCAACCCTGTCAAAGATTGGAATCACGGCAGTCTCGGTCTTGCCAGAGCCTGTCGGTGCAATAACTAGTGAATCAATCTTTTGAGATATTACAGGAACAGCTTTTTTCTGGATCTCAGTTAGGTGTTCAAAACCAAGATTGCGAAACTTGTTCTCTAACTCAAGCGGTAGATGATGTAGATGACTCTGATTCTTTTGATTGTCTTGTTCTAGATCGCTCGTATACCATTGCACCAACTATGCCAGCACCAAATAAGATAACTGTGATAATTGGTATCTGATCGAAAATTCCTGCCATGAGTCACGTTACAACCACAGTGATAAATATCTTAAGGTGTTTCTACCAGTCCCTGCTCAGTAATACCATATGACATCTCCTTTTTTGTGCCAAATGCAGGCAGTACCTGCGCAGAAAACTTGTTGCCCTCTTTTGACAGCCTAATCTTTTTGTGGGTAAAGATGCTAATTGACTTGTCAAGGTTCTCCCTGTCTTGCTCGCCTGACCTTCTGACAACGTTGGTTATAACAACCGGAATCTTGTGTTGTATGCAAAGCAGGCTGAGTGAGTGCATGTATTCCATGAATTTTATGTGTTTTTCAAGCGAGTTTGATTCTTTAGAGTACTCGAACGAAAAAAGATCTGTAATGTTGTCTATTACGACTAGCCCCGGATTTACCTGTGATATATTTTTGAGATGATTGATTTGCTCTGCGATATTTGTCACTCGCGCAACAATGATGTTGTCTAAAAGACTTGGTGCAAGTTGCCTGGCATGCATTAGCTGAAGTATTCTTTCAGGTCGAAAGCTGCCACTTGTGTCATGATAAATTATTTTTTTACTCATAGCATTGGTACAAATCTGCATTACAAGTTGTGTCTTTCCACTTCCACCAGGCCCAAAGATGTCAGTTATGATACCAGCAGTTATTCCCCCACCCAATAGATCATCAAGTCTTGGTAGACCAGTTGAAATCAAATCGATTGTCTAGAAAATACTGGAAATTAAATGGTATAAGTGATGATCGGGAAGGCTTTTATTTACGATTTCAAGCACTGGTGACAAGTGAATTATTGATTGTCGCAACCACCGACTCAGAAACGACCTCTAACAACGCTGCAAAAAGGTGTTAACAAAAAGGTTACGGTCAGACTCAAAAGCGATATAGAGTACAAAGGAAAGATGAACAATGTTGATTCTTACATGAATCTAATCATGACAGATGCAGAAGAGGTTAGTGGTGGTAAAGTGGTCGCAAATTATGGTAGAGTTATCGTAAGAGGCAATAATGTACTTTTTATCAAATTAGAAAATGAGCTGTAATGACCCTGGCAATGAAAGAAGCAGGTAGGAACTATCTCTTTACTTCAGAATCAGTTACCGAAGGTCATCCAGACAAGGTGTGCGATCAAGTTTCAGATGCAATTTTGGACGAGTTTCTAAAACAGGACCCAGATTCAAGAGTTGCAGTTGAGACCATGACAACTACAGGAATTGTTGTGGTGGCAGGCGAGGTCACATCAAAGGCAAGATTTGACATTCAAGATGTAGTAAGAAAAACAATCAAGGAGATAGGCTACAATAATCCCCAGTATGGTTTTGATGCTGACTCGTGCAGTGTCCTAGTTTCTATTCATTCTCAAAGTCCTGACATCTCAATGGGAATCTCTGCCAATGACAACAAGGAGCAGGGAGCAGGAGACCAGGGACTGATGTTTGGCTATGCAACAAACGAGACTGCAGAGTTTATGCCTATGCCAATAATGCTTGCTCACAAGCTTACCCAGCGTCTTGCAGAGACAAGAAAGAAAAAGGAACTTCCATGGGCAAGACCTGACGGAAAATCACAGGTTACCGTAGAATATGAAGATGGCAAACCAAAAAGAATCGAGGCCATTGTTGTTTCAACACAGCATTCTCCTGACGTTACAAACGAAGAGATAAAAAAAGAAATTATTGACAAAGTTATCAAGCCAGTCTGCGGCAATTTATGGAATGATAAAATAAAGATCCACGTAAATCCAACTGGAAGATTCGTAATCGGTGGACCTCCAGGAGATGCAGGACTTACTGGAAGAAAGATAATTGTGGATACATATGGCGGTATGGGAAGACATGGCGGAGGGGCATTTTCTGGGAAAGATCCATCAAAGGTAGATAGATCTGCGTGTTACATGTGCAGATACATTGCAAAAAATATTGTAGCAGCAGGACTTGCAGACCGCTGCGAGGTCCAAGTTGCATATGCAATAGGTGTGGCACAACCAGTATCCCTTATGGTCAGCACATTTGGCACAGGCAAGATCCCAGAAGAACAAATTGAGAACCTAGTTAGAAAACACTTTGACATGAGACCTGCTGCAATCATATCTCAACTAAAATTAAAGAATCCTATTTACAGAAAGACTGCAGCATATGGACATTTTGGAAGAGACGAGCCAGAATTTACTTGGGAAAAGACCGACAAGGCTGATACACTAAGAAAGGCGGCAGGCCTGTAACATTTCTTTATATTTTGTAAATTTAATTCCTGAAATGTCGACAAGTTTTCTGTGATTGCCAATATAATCACCCACTAGAATGCTGAGATCGTCTACACCAAACTGCGAGGCACTGGAGCAAAGTGCATCATGATATGCCTTCTCAAAGTCTACATGTCTTATTTGCGCCTTGTTTCCCACCAAGTCTCTTACAAAGCGATTATACGTTACAGCCTGTGGACCGACAAGGTCAATTGTCTTTTTTGAGAACTGTTTTCCATGTATGGCTTTCATTACAACTTGCGCCACATCGGATACTAAGATAGGCTGAAGTCTATATTTCCCAGAGCCTGCAATGATAACAGAATTTTTGCGTATCTGTCTTGAAAGTATCTGCGACAGTGGATCATTTTTTCCCATGATATACGAGGGTCGAAATATGGTATAATCAAGTCCAGACTGCACGATCTCTTGCTCTGCTTTGAATTTTGATACAAAATATCCCAGTGTAGATTTTTTGTCAACACCAAGACCGCTTAGATAAATTATTTTCTTGATTCCAGATTTCTTGCAAAGTGTAACTGCATTTCTTGTAAGGTTAACATTTACGGTATCATAGTCAGAGCCTGCCGTCTGTCTTCCCTTTCCAATAAAATGTAGAAAAGCTGCAGATCCTTTCAAAGAACCTACAAGGGTATCTTCCGTAAGATCTTGTGATATGATAGCCCGCCCAAAATCAACTGTTTTTTTTCTGTCTTTTCTCACTAGAGGTACAATCTCAAGCCCATTTTTTGCAAGAAACTTGCCCACATTTTTTCCCACAAATCCATTGGCTCCAGATATAACGATCTTGTTCATGTATACCCACAATACATCCGACAAATTAATTTTGATGCTTGTTCAATCTCTAGATACTTGAAGAACCTATCTGACTGCTATCGGATTCTGGGCGTCCAAAAGGGAGCATCACAGAAGGAGATCAAGAATGCATATAGACAGCTCTCGCTCAGGTATCACCCAGACAGAAATAAGGACGACATTGGCGGAGAAAAGTTCAAACAGATTACAGAGGCATATCAGTTACTTCGACGTGAGGAAAAGTCAAAGACAAAGGTTTCTGAGACAGATGTTGCAACAAAATACACAGAGTTTTGGAAAAAGTATGACGGCAGCAAGATGAATGATGATTTTGATTTTGGGCCCAACTTTGCAGGATTTAAGAATCCATTTGGGGCAAGCGTTCAAGAAGAGTACAGTCATTTTCAAGAAAAGGAATCTTCCTTTAAGAGTACACATATCATACTTTATGGCGGCCTTGGTCTGTTTGCATTGTGGATAATACTGACTAGCATATTCAAGTGATATCAAAGGATTAATACAGAAAAAAATAATTACATACATGGAATCTGACTCTATGCCAAAAGGGAAGATGCGAACAGGTTATACCACAGGCACTTCAGCAACGGCGGGAGCAAAGGCTGGAATACTTGCAATTTTGAATCAGGAAAAGATAGGCTTTATCGATGTTACATTACCAAAAAAATCCAAGATCCAAATAAAGATTGAAAAATGTGAATTTGATAAGCACTCTGCACACTGTTACGTAATAAAAGATGGCGGCGACGATCCAGATGTTACCCATGGTGCAGAGATACACGCAGATATTTCAATAACAGATAACGCAGGTAAGATCGAGATAGACGGGAGCGAGGGGGTGGGCAGAGTGACAAAACCAGGTCTTGGCCTAGAGATAGGTTCTGCTGCAATAAATCCAACACCAAAAAAGATGATCACAGAAAACATTATCGAAGTTGCACATGACCTTCTCAAAAAAAATGGAATCAAGGTAATAGTATCTGTCCCAAAGGGAAAAGAGCTTGCGCCAAAGACTGACAACCCACGGCTTGGCATTCTGGGTGGCATCTCAATTCTTGGCACAAGTGGGATTGTTGTTCCGTATTCAACTGCCTCATTTGCAGCATCGATTAGACAGAGCATCGATGTTACAATTGCAATGGGAAACGATACCGTAGTGCTGACTACAGGTGGTAGAAGCGAAGACTTTGCAAGAAGTATCATTACACTGCCCGATCATTGTTTTGTCCAGATGGGAGATTTTTCAGGTTATACAGTACAGCAGTGCGCAAAAAAGGGAATAAGAAAGGCATACGTTGCGGGTTTTATTGGAAAATTAACCAAGATGGGCATGGGTGTAAAACAGACTCATGTGAAGGGCTCCAAGGTAGACATGGAATTTCTTGCAGAGCTTGCACAAAAATGTAATGCATCAAGTGATACCATACAAGAAATAAAAAAAGCAAACACTGCAAGACATGTCTTTGAGATAGTGTCAACCAAGAATCTCAACGGATACTTTGATCTTGTCTGCTCCGAGGTATACAACCAACTACGAAAACATTCTGAGGAAAAATTTGAGATCGATGTTATCATGTTTGATTTTGATGGTAACACGATAGGCAAGTATCCAAGATAGCAAGAGATATGTTCACTTGGAAAAGAGGCAGTTTGTGGATACAGTAGCAATTCTAGCTATTACAAAAAATGGAATAAATATAGCCAAGAACTTGAAGGGTAAGTTTTCAGATTGGCAGATCTTTGCACCTTCCAAGTTTTCAAACAATGATTCCAAGATTAACTGGTTTGAGGATTCTACCACAGAAAAAATAGGCGAATTGTTCAAAAAACATGATGCCCTCGTCTGTATCTTCTCGCTTGGTGCCGTAATACGTCTAGTGGCTCCCCACATGAAGGACAAAAAGACAGATCCTGCAGTGGTTGTAATTGACGACACTGGCAAGTTTGTAATAAGCACATTATCAGGACATCTTGGCGGGGCAAACAAGCTTGCAGAAGAAATTGCAGAGATTCTTGGCGCAACTCCAGTGATTACAACAGCTGCAGATGTTAACAAGACCATTGCAGTAGATTTGGTAGGAAAGGAGTTTGGGTGGCAGATTGACGATGATTCAACTGTAACAAAGATTAGCGCATTTATGGTAAACGAAGAAAAGATAGGTCTCTTTCAAGATGCTGGAGAAAAAGATTGGTGGATGCCAAAAAAAGAGCTTCCAAAAAATGTTCACCCATATGCAAGTCTTGAAGAGCTAGCAGGGTCAGACTGTAAGGGATTTTTGATAATCTCAGATAAAATGATACAGGATAACCACATACTAGAGCGCTCAGTTGTGTATAGACCAAGAACTTTGGTGGTTGGTGTGGGATTACACTGGGATACAAGCAAGGATACAATCAGGGAAGGCCTAGAGTTTTGCCTCTCAAAGTTCAATCTCAGTTCCAAGTCAGTTGCCAAGTTTGCATCTATTAAAAAGGAATCTCAGGTGTCAGGGCTGCGCGAGATTGCAGAGGAGATGAGAGTTTCAGTAGATTACTTTGAAAAACAAGAGCTTGCAGGAATTGCAATCCCCAACCCTTCAGATGTTGTCAAGACATTTGAGGGAACCTCAAGTGTCTCAGAGGCATCAGCAATCAAGAGCTCAGGCGGTACGCTAGTTGTTGAAAAACAGAAATTTCCTCCAAATCTTACCATTGCAATTGCGAGAATATCAAAATGAAACGTGGTTTGTTGTTAATCGATAGGGGTAGTCATGAAGATGACGTAAAACATGAGCTTCAATACATATGCGATAAAGTAAAGCAAAAAGGAAATTATCATGTATCTGATTACTGTTTTCTTGAGGTAGTCCCTCCATATATCGAAGAAGGCATCAACGCTTGTCTGTCTGCACAGATTGATTCACTTACAATAGTGCCATATTTTCTGTACCCAGGGAGAAAGGTCAAGGCTGCTGTCAACACTGCAGTGAGATTCCAGTCAAAAACCAAAGTGAAACTAACCATATCAAAACCCATGAACTTGCACAAGTCCTTGATAAAACTTGTAGACGAAAAAATACAGCGCATACTTGAAAAAAATAATGTTACTGCTACAAGAAACGGCGTAGATGTATTGCTAATTGGACATGGAAGCAAGGACCCAAATGCAAGATCATCTCTAAAGTATGTCGCAGATGGGCTTGAACCATTGTATAGAAATGTTAACTATTGTTTTTTAGAGATTGAAGAGCCCAACATACAACAGGGCATAGATGCATGTGCAAAAAACAATCCAGATTTTCTTGTTGTGATGCCATACTTTTTGCACAAAGGAGCTCATGTAAAGCGCGACATTTACGAAGATCTCAATCCCGCAATTACAAATTCTGGCATAAAGAAAGTATTTCTCTCCGAACATCTAGGAATAGATGACAGGATGGTTGATTTGGTGCTTGAGAGGGCAAAGGAAGTAGAGAGATGATCACACAGAAGGGTCAATCAATAGAGGACAAGAGCATGGAAATAATAGAGAGTGAGGTAGGCACTCATCCTTACAGTCCAGATGAGTGGACAATAGTGAAACGAGTGATACACTCTACAGCAGACTTTGACTTTGTAAGAGATAATCAGATAATTTTTCACAAGCAGGCAATAGAGAGCGGAATAGCTGCCCTCAAGCGAGGATGTAACATAATTGTAGATGTTAATGGAGTGGTCGGATTGTTAAACAAAGACAACTTGAGCAAGTTTTCAAACAATGTGATTTGTGGTATATCAGATCCTGCAGTGGTAGAGGAGGCAAAAAAACTCAATAAGACTCGGGCCCAGACTGCAATGCGAATTGCTGCAAAAGAGATGGACGGAGCAATAGTGGCAATAGGAAATGCCCCCACTGCACTTCAGGAAGTAATACAGATGGCAAAGGAGGGATTGACAAGACCTGCACTTGTTGTTGGCATACCTGTTGGATTTGTCTGCGCCGCAGAGTCAAAAGAAGAGCTCCGCCATTCAGATATTGTACACATAACAAATCTTGGCCGCAAGGGAGGTAGTCCGTGCGCGTCTGCCATCCTAAATGCACTGTATATTGTCTTAAAACAAAAATTATCTTCTTGATGATACAATACAGTTTTCAACAAATGTCTTTGCAACGTTTGGCATAGCAAAATGCATGTGCATATAGGATGCAAGCGTATTGTATTGTACCATGCCGTCCCTGTTTTTTCTTATGCCAATTCCAATATCCATATCATAGGCAAATTTAGAGTCCTGGGATACTGATTCTAGTTCGGAGAAATGAAACTCGTGCCCCCGCAGGATAGAATTTGCCCCAGATACAACACATGATCTTGATACACTTGCTCGGGTATAGTTTAGCTTTAGTTTTTTCTGCATTGCAGTGTCTGCCTCGTATAGTCCAATCATCTTGAATTTTTTTTCCTTGTATCTGATTGACTTGGTCAGATACATCAATCCCCCACACTCTGCATATATTGGCAGGCCATCTTCTGCTTTTTCCTTTATCTCTTTTTTTATAGAACTGTTTCTTTCTAAAAGTTCTCCCTTGATTTCGGGAAATCCCCCTCCGATATAGAGACCATCACATGATGGAATTTTTTTGTCATGAATTGGGCTGAAAAATTCAATAGATGCTCCAGCCCTGCGCAGTGAATCCAGGTTCTCCTGATAGTAAAAGTTGAATGACTCATCTAATGCGACTGCAATCTTTGCCCTTTGTTTTTTCTTGTCATCTTTTGGTATAGATGGCAAGCTTGGTGCCTTGTTGCTAGTCTCAATAATTTTTTCAATATCAATGTAATCAGAATATGATTTGGCAATGGATTGTATTTTTTGCTCTAGTGTTTTCACCTCATTTACCGGAATCAGTCCAAGATGTCTTGATTCCATCGTTAAGCTGGCATCTCGTGGAATCACGCCAACAATTGGTATTCCTAGTTTTGCCAGTGCTTGCCTGCAAAGATCCTCATGCTTTTTACTTCCAATCTTGTTTAGTATGAAACCTGCGATTCTGGAATTTCTGTGAAACTTTACAAATCCCAGCGCAGTTGCCGCAATAGAGCGAGCCGCCTTGCTTGCGTCAAGCACCAGAATAACTGGAGATTTTACAATATTTGATACGTGGTGTGTGCTTGCAAAATTAGAGCCACCACCAAACCCATCGTAGTATCCCATGACACCTTCTATCACCGATATATCATCATGCGAATTTTGAACAAAGTCCTTGAGCACTCCGCGCTCCCCCATTAGCCACGCATCAAGATTTCGTGCAGGTCTCTTTGCTACTGCAGAAAGATATGTTGGATCAATAAAATCAGGTCCCACCTTGAACGGTTGCACCGAGTATCCATGTTTTTTCATTCCATGTATAATTGCTGCAGTAATTGATGTCTTGCCAACTCCGCTGCTGGTACCAGAAAGAACTATTCTAGGTATCTTCAATTTCAATCTCTTGTCTGAGTCTTGATTGAAGTCAGTATTCAATTTTCTTGTAATGGAACAGAATTGCCAGCATTGTCTCTTAGCAGGCCAAAGAGCTGGCGTATTGCTAGCTTTGGATGATTTGCTGCAAGCTTTATCATGTTTGCCAACCCAAATTCTGCTTTTACAAAATCCAAAAATTCTTCGGCGGAGAGATCATCAATTATTCCAATCTCACGGTCCCACTCCTCGTCGCTTAAACCAAGCCATCTGTACTGCACCTT
The DNA here is from genome assembly GCA_049697075.1 of Nitrosotalea sp. Classification (GTDB taxonomy): domain Archaea; phylum Thermoproteota; class Nitrososphaeria; order Nitrososphaerales; family Nitrosopumilaceae; genus Nitrosotalea. The sequence continues at coordinate 9,868 of JBAVVB010000074.1, read as the reverse complement.
TATTGCAGAGGCAATCTTGGAGCCAATTGCTTTTTTCATGGAATCTTCATATGGTTTCAAAGATTTTTTGGACGTATCCCCAGAGGAGACGGCATTTGCAGCCACCTCTCCTGCTTTTCTTCCATATTCTATCGCATATCTTATTCCCTCAAGAACAAGTGGATTTGCCTGGCCTGCAGAATCTCCCACAAGTATAAGATTGTCATCAATGGTAGAAGAGCGCAGGCCCTCGTTTGGGATCAAGCCATAATGAAATTCAACAGGAACTATTCTGCCAAGCGAATCTAGTGGCTTGGGTCTTTTCTCAAGCAATTCCAAGAGTCGTTGTGTTGCATCTGCCTGAGACTCGGGTTTGCCGACACCAACGCCGATTCTAACCTTATTTTTTCCCAGTGGAAATATCCAGGCATATCCAGCAGGAGAATAGTTCTGTCCAACCATAAGATACCACGTCTGCGGATCTATCTTTTCCACATAGGCCTCATATTCTGCTCCTGCGCCAAATCTCTTCCACTGCGATACCAATCCAGTAGATTTTGCCACCACAGAATAAAATCCGCTTGCATCTATGGTTACCTTTGAGCGAAACACAAGATCTTCTTTTAGCGAAGTTGCCTTGACTCCGCATAATTTTTTCTCTTCTAGTATGATATCAGTAACGCCAGTTCGCAAAAATATGTCTGCACCAGCATCTGCTGCCTGATATGCAAGAAACTGGTATGTCTTTCTAACATCCAGTACGGCTACTTCTGGTTCCTTGCTTTTTTTTAGTATGACATTATTTGGCGAGTAAAATGCGTAATTTTGTATGGGGTTATAATATTCCTCAGGAATTCCAAATGACTTTGCTTCCTTAATCCAGGTGACGCCACTTGTTCTGACGCTCTGTCCTATTGCCTCGTCTCTTTCAAGTATTGCTACTTTTACCCCCTTTTTTGCGGCGCTCCATCCAGCGGACAGGCCTGCAGGCCCTCCACCTACCACAACGATATCGTATTCGTAGTTTCTTGTCATAGATTGTCTATGGGTCTTTGATTTAACATAATAATCCTTTTTGAACAAAATCCCAAAAGCGTCAGATTTTTACTAGTCACAGTTAAACTACATTTTATGGGAAAGGACGGACTGGTAATTGTTTATACAGGCAAGGGAAAGGGAAAGACAACAGCTGCGCTTGGGATGGCACTTCGCGCAATAGGTTATGATTACAAAGTTTGCATGATTCAATTCATCAAGGGCTCGTGGCACTACGGTGAGATGACCTCGTCGAAGAGATTAGAACCAGAGTTTGAGCTCACTGCAGTAGGCAAGGGATTTGTTGGCATCATGGACGACAAGAGTCCCATTGAAGACCACAAAAAGGTTGCAGATGAGGCACTTGCCATAGCAAAAGAAAAAATAACTTCAGAAAAATACAACATCGTAATTCTAGACGAGATAAACTATGCCGTTAACCTAGGATTAGTAAAGATTGATGATGTGTTAAAACTAATACAGACAAAACCGGCAAACGTCAACCTAGTACTGACCGGAAATCATGTAAGAGATGAGATAATAGAATTAGCTGACTTGGTGACAGAAATGAGAGAGATAAAACATCCATTCAAGTCTGGCATAAGAGCAAAAAAAGGAATTGATTTCTAAGCGGCAACATTAAATTACGTACGTAAAACTTGGGAATTATGACAACTGCCATACAAGAATTTCCAGAAGTTGGAGAGATTGTGATTGCTTCAATAACTAGAATTATGGCTCAAGGTGCTTACGTTACTCTTGATGAATACAATAACATCCAGGGATTTTTGCATGTCTCCGAGATTGCTACAGGTTGGATTAGAAATGTAGAAAAGTTTCTCAAGGTAGGAGAAAAGAAAGTTCTGCTGGTAAAGCGTGTTGATCCAAGAAGATCTGAGATTGACTTGTCGCTCAAGCAAATTTCCTCAGATCAAAAGAAGAAGAAACTTTTGGAAATAAAACGCGGAGAAAAAGAGATGGCCCTTATTGACAATCTCAAGACAAAAGCTAACCTATCAGCAGCCGAGGCTGAAAAAATTGAAAATATTCTAGTAGAAAAATTTGATTCAGTGTATAATGCTTTCAGCGAGGTAACTGCAAAGGGTCCATCCGTTTTGAGTGGCCTTGACATACCCGAAAAAACAGTTGTGATAATCAATGAATTGAGTTCAAAAATGCAAATTCCTCATGTTGAGATAAGAGGAGTATTGGATCTTACATGTACCAAGCCTGATGGTATTGATGTTATCAAGCGAGCTTTGCTTGCAGCTTTAGACAACAAAAAGGTGACGGTATCTGTGACCTACATAGGTGCACCCAAGTATCGCCTCAATATTACTGCACAAAATTTCAAGGATGCAGAAAAAGAGCTAAAGCCTACTCTTGAAGCAATTGAACGCGCCATTGAAAAAAGTGGCGGTACCTTCAAGTTTACAAGAGAAGAATCAAAGAAGACCCGAGAGGGCTAACATGAAATTTCAGATGCGCAAGTGCACCAACTGCAAGAAATATACGCTAAAAGACGAATGCCCCAAGTGTGGAAATAGTACAACAAGTGTTCATCCGGGAAAATATTCTCCTGATGACAAGTATGCAAGATACCGAGTATCTGACAGATACAAGTAACTTAGCCTGTGCCGTTAGTTGAAGCCCTTATTGTTATTACACGAGCATCATCGGGATTAACTGGTCTGCTGTTTGAATCTGTCGGCAATGCAGCTATCTTGTCTACTACATCTTGGCCTGAAATTACCTGCCCAAAGAGAGTATACTTGCCATTTAGGAAACTAGCATCTCCTACTGTTATGAAGAATTGCGAGCTTCCGCTGTTGACGTCTTGGCCACGAGCCATTCCAACTGTATATGTTGTAAAGTTCAAGTCACTGAACTCTGGCGGGATTGTATATCCAGCATCTCCCGTTCCCCAAGTATCTTCTGAACCGTTTATAGAATTGGGATCTCCACCTTGTATGACAAATCCAGGAACTATTCTGTGGAATACAGTTTTGTCATAGAAACCTAAATTTGCCAATTTCTCAAAGTTAGCAACTGTCTTGGGAGCTACACTGTTGAATAATTTTAGTGTGATGTCTCCGTATTTTGTGGTAATTACTGCAGTATCACCAGTTGTTGTAGACGAACTATTTGTTGTTGTAATCTTTGGCAGTAAAGGTTGTTGCAGTGTGCTGTTTGTCTGTTGTTGTGTGCCATTTGCCTGTTGCTGTGTACTGTTTGCCTGCTGTTGACTGTAGCTTCCTAGTACATAATTTGCATTGACTTGGTAAATTAATACCCCAGAGATAACACCTGAGTCAGTTCTGTTCATGCTCGATGACTGGTATACAAGTTTTAGTGGACCGTTTCCGTTTTCAGGATACTTGATATCTTTAGCATAAATTGCAGTAAAGCCAGGTTGGTATGTCTGAGACTCGGAATGACTAGTTGGATCATAGTATGTCATAGTGGTAAATGGGAACATGTGTCCAAGCAATGTATTTTGCCAGAAATAGTCAGTAGGCGTGAATTCGTCTGATTGAAGGAATTGCGTCTCGTCCTCGCCTGCAATTCTCATAAACCACTGTTTCTTACTTTCATCTCCACCGCCGCCTAGAACATACAGTTCTTGGCCGTTTGAGACAAATTTTTGTCCAACTACATACACAACAACATAGTCTGCGTGCATGTCCCGCAGCATCTTCCAAGCATCATCAGGTGAGGCCAAAAACATCTTTGCTATACCTGCAATTTTGTTTGTATCCACTGTAGCGTTATCAACAAAAGTGGTTCTGTTTCCTAAAGTCTGTATCCAGTAACCATAATCCCACCATGAAGCTATGACCGAATTTGGCGGAGTATTGTTTTTTAGCCAACTCAATGCATCTGGCCAATCAGTTGTAGCAATTGCAAAATTAGAACCGCCATTGAGTATTGTAGGAGGCGCTTTTACTATTGATATCCAATTTGCGTCAACAGGAAAAATGAGAGGTACCAATAACAAGCCCACAACTATAACTATAAACGATATCTTTGGAATTGGGCCAAGATAGACAAGGCTCTTTTTTGTCAGAGTTTTCTTTTTTGATGATTCTTTTGACGATTCTGTTACTGCCGGTTTGTTTTCCTTTTTCAGTATCTCAGATGTCATGGCAGCAAGTCCAATAGATGCCAACACAATGACCGAGCTTGCTGTCAATAATTCTAATCTAGAAAATGTTGAACCGGCATATGCACCCACTATTCCAAGAATGAGGGCAAAAATAGTCATCTCATTTTTGATACTAAATGGCAGAGAGTTATTACCATCACTTTTCTTCCTAAAGATCAACCATATTCCAAAGCCCGCAAATAACATTAGAATTGAAAAATAGGTAAAGTTTTGTGCAAGTGTTGGAGTGGCATGTTCTGCAACTGAATCTACCAATGGATCCTCAGATGTTAAGAAGGGGTCTATCGCATTCATGTAACGGAAACTAGCTGAGTGAAGAACCCCTGATGCAAAGATTGCACCGCCAATGACCACACATGCGGCAAGAACCAACAAGCTATTACGTAGCTTGACTTGATCCTTGCTAAATTTCTGAACAAAAATTATTATTGCCATCAGTATGGTTGGGCCGATAAGAACAAAGCCTCTTTCTCCAAATACAAAAGTTGGTCCGGGTCTTGCAAATACGCCTCCCGATATGGCCATTGTTATGGCTACAAAAAGTGGAATTGCCCACAGTAAGAACTTGTGATCTTTTCGCACAAAGGGCAGTACGAGCACAAAAATTCCCAGTGGTATTAGGAAGAACTCTATTCCCCCCCAAGAAGCAAAACCAAGGCTTAGAAATCCTGCACCGCCAAAGAGTTTAGCAATTGCAATTTTTCGGTTTTCAGATTTTATCCCGCTAAGGAACAGGTACACGCCTAATAGTCCATAAAAGAGACCAAGTGGCTCTGACTTGAACCACCCTATTGTTCCCCTCACTATTATGGGCGGAGAGATTGCAAAGAAAAGCGATGCAAAAAGACCAGCTGTCGTACCTCCCATAACTCGGACAAGTGCAAATACTATGACAGTTGTTAGAGAACCAAAGACTACTGGAAATATTATTGTAAAATCATAAAGACTCATTCCACCGCCAAAGATTTTGTACAAGATGGCATCGGTGAAGTGAAGCGGCACTTGGGCATTGGTAAAGACATCCCTGCCTTCTGGATACCAACTCATTGTGTCATGCCAGTGAACATACGCATCAACACCATTATTTAGCAAGTATTCTGTTGCCCTGTAGTTAAAGAACGGATCAAACTCGTTTAGTTGGAAACCATAATCTGCAGCCTGTGATCTTACCATGGCCGAGATGGAAAAGGAAGCTGCAAGTATTCCAATCACAAGCAAATGTCTTAAATTAAAATTACGACTTCCTACCGTGAACAATTTTTTATCCTGAATCAACCTAAGCTTGATGAAATTCACTCTGTTTATTACTCTTTTGGGCTCTCTGTTGTCCCCTAGTGTTCTTTTGTTAATATGTGGACTTCACAGGATGTTACCACATTTTTAAATTCCTGAGCATCCTGTGGGCTTCCTACAATTGAACCGTAATGCATAGGTATTGCAATCTTTGGCTTTATCACATCAACAGCTCTTGCAGCATCATTTGGAGTCATGACATATGTTCCGCTTACTGGAACCAGCAACACATCTGGTTGCAAATTATTCATTTCTGGAATCAGATCAGAGTCACCAGTGTGGTATATTGTAGTACCATTGATATTAATCAGGAATCCAATTTTGCCGTCTTCTTTTGGATGGAATGGTTTTTTTGTATCAGGATTTATTTTGTCTACATTATAAGCTGCAACTCCCCTCAATTTTATTCCATTTACGGTTTTTTCTTCGCCGGGGGAGAGGCTTATCTTTTCCTTAAATGGAATGTCCACCAACTTGCTGATGCATTCTTTTGCTGCCACAATCGTTGTCCTGTTAGATGAGACTTTACCCAAGTCTTCCATACTCATGTGATCAAAGTGTTCATGAGAGACAAGTATCATGTCTGCCTCAAGCGGCTTTGAGATCCTGTAGGGATCTATTATTATCTTGAAATCTTTTTCCAGCAAAAAGGTGTCATGACCCAGCCATTTTATTTTAATGCCTTTGTACTCTAACATATTTTAATATTATTTTTGATAAAATTAAGTCTTGCTTGGCTCTAAAATTATTCTGTCATTTGCCAAAGACAGGATTGTCCCGCCATTTTCCTTTATCTTTCTCTTGAGTTCAATGTCTATGGTAGCCACTATACCACCATCTTTTTTCACATGTGATACCAAGGCATCATCGACTTTTTTTCCAGAAATTTTCATCTTGCCAAGGCCTTCTGAGATCTTCAATGCATCAAGTGCAGAACTTTTTTTTTATCGCTTGCTTTTGAAATTCTTGTAAGCTCCTCAATTACAAGGTCTGGCACAACAAACTCCAAATTTCCAATTTCAGTATCCAAACTTGAGATATTTTTTATCTTTTTTGAGCCAAGAACCATTAAAAAACTGGTATCACAGATTACTTTAACCAACTGATACACCTGCACCTATCAATCTCCATCTTTCCCCTATTCTTCTGCTTATTGCAACCTTACTGCTCTCAAACAGACACACCGGCCTCTTGAACTGTATCTCTACTGTCTTGCCTCTTGCACTTGTTACTTTTGATAACAAGGGAGCTGTTCCTATGCTTAACCTAAGAGATTCTCCGGTTTGTACTGATGATACTTTAATCTCGTCGCCAGAACCAACTGCAGTATCAAAAAGGCTGACTTCTAGCTTGGCATTGTAGGAATTTTCAGGCAGTGTACCTGGCTTTCCTATGATGGAGCCTATCAACGAGTCGCTTCGTGTCATTGATGGATCAAGTTTTGTCCCTATTGCAACAAGGCCCCCAGGTTTTACTTCATCAACAATTCCAGCTCCGGTTCCAAGAGAAGATATCTGAGTTACAATGGATTCATATTTTCCTGATTTTTCATTTTGTAGGCCTGGCTTTATCTCAATTTCATCTCCCACATTAAAGGTGCCCTGAGTGAGACTTCCCCCTATCACCCCTCCCTTCATGTCTTTTATCTTTGTGCCGGGTTTGTTTACATCAAATGATCTTAACACATGCATGACAGTACTTCCAGATTCTTTGCGTTCTGGAGTTGGAATTGCAGATTCTATTGCACCTATTAGTGCGTCAATATTTAGTTTTGATTGAGCCGAGATAGGAATGATCGGTGATTTGGCAGCATTGGTTCCTTTAACAAATTTTACTATATCAGAATAATTTTCCATGGCATCTTCATATGACACAAGATCCACCTTGTTTTGCACCAAGACTATTTGTTTTATGCCAAGTGTTTGCAAGGCAAGCAAGTGTTCTTTTGTCTGCGGCTGAGGCACCTTTTCATTTGCTGCAACTACAAGCATAGCCCCATCTATCAGGGCAGAACCAGAAAGCATGTTTGCCATAAGGCTTTCGTGGCCAGGACTGTCAACAAAACTTACAACGCGAGAAAGTTCGCTTTCCTTGCCGCAGTTATTACATTTTGGCGTAACTGAATATCCTAGTGGAACTTCACAGCTTTCGCATTTGTAAAATGCAGCATCTGCATATCCAACTCTAATGGTAATTCCCCGTTTGAGTTCCTCACTGTGAGCACTAGTCCAAACACCTGTTAGTGCTTGTATCAGAGTTGTCTTTCCGTGATCAACATGTCCAGAGGTACCAATATTGACACATGGTTGATGTCCATATTTTTTTATGTACCAATCAGGAAGAGTTTCTCTCCAGTGCACAAAGAAGCTAAAAACATTACCTATCTTAATCTTATGCCTTTTTTGGTTTTTCAGAGCTTTCTTTTTTCTCGGCTTCTTCTTGTGGCTTCTCTTCTATCTTGAGCTCACCATCAAGAAAACAGTTTATCTGATATACCTCTTCGGTTATTGTATTTCCTCGTATTAGCTTGCGTACTCGCTGGCCAATCTCTGCGTTTCTCAGGCCAACTCCTTGCGATAAAAGTATGTACTTGCGCGCTCCACCATGGATGTCAGGGCGCAAAGGAACTCCCGACTTGTCACTGCCTCCTGTGACCTTTAGTTTACCTGCTTCGCCTATCAATGCAGCATCAAGCTCAGAGCCTACTTGCAGTCCTAGAAATGGATTTGCATCCTTTTCTTTAACCTCTTTTGAGATTGTTTTTCCTTTCTTGTCTGAGATGTTTAGCTTGAATGTAGCCAAGTAGTGAAAAAAGTTTTCTGACTATTAATTAACCTTTACATAAATCTTTTAAAATTTGCAATTCCGCTCTAGTCTATTGAAAGAGCAGATCAAGTGCCCACGATGTGAAAGGATGATGACCTCAATGCAAGCATGTCACATGATATGCACAAATTGTGGTGCACACCTTGATTGCTCTGACAAGGGCTCGTTCTGGTAACTAAAATCCACCAGGTTTGTCGAATTGAAAGTCGTCTACCATTGCTCCTACTCTTTGTTTCATGAGATTTAGGTAGTCTTCATATTTTGCTTCAAAACCACAGTGAGGGCACTTGACACTAGTTACATCGTCATCAAGAACTGCAACTTTGTCACATTCTGGGCACTTTGCATCCATTGGGTCTAGTTGCGTGGTCAAACTATATAATGTTAGATACCAGAATCTCAACCAAGCGGAGTTAGTCCAGCCCGGCAGGACGTCAGCTTCCCAAGCTGAAGGTCGCGGGTTCAAATCCCGCACTCCGCATTTAACAAATACAAAATTTGTTTATTTTTTTAAAATATTTTCAATCTCAGCAAGTTCGCTATCACTCAGTTTGGATCTCTTTGTAAACATGCTGTGCACCGGACCTACACCATCTTCCTGCCTTCTTGGAATGATATGTACATGAACATGCGGTATTTCCTGGCCACTTTCTTTGCCGTTATGTACTGCCACTAGTGAAGATGGTGCCAAACGCTCAATCTTGCCTGTCAATATCCTTACAGTCTCAAATAGATCAGCATTGTCGGATTCGGTCATTTCTTGTATCTTGGTATAGTGAGTCTTGGGGATTACAAGTGTATGGCCTTTAATCAATGGAAACGCATCAAGAAATGCAATTGATTTTGAAGTTTCGTGTATCTTTCTTGCAGGAATATTTCCAGATACAATGTTGCAAAATATACAATCCATTTACATTTTTTGTTTGTTAGAAGACTGTTAAATCCTTTTGGAGGTCTTAATTCAATTCTGTTATGGCTTGCGCGATAGATGCATGGTCTTGAGCATCTGGCATCTGTTCGAGATATTTTTTGAGATCTTCTTTGGCCTCGGCTGTTTTATTCTGCTCTAGTCTTGCAATGCCTCGATTCTTGTAGATTGGCACAAATCTGTGTGGATTTATCTTGATTGCAGCAGTGTAATGAATTTCTGCATTTTGATAGTCTTTTGTCTTCAGATAATAGTTGCCAAGTCCCCTATACGCAAGATAGCACCTGTCATTTAGCTCGATGCTTTTCTTGTAGTACTGGACTGCTTCTTGTAAGCTCAAGTCATTTAGTATTCCAGCATACAGACATGAAGCAGTAGAATTTGATGGATTGATCTCAAGTGCCTTTTTTAACAGCTTGACAGCTTCGTCAGCATTTCCCTGTAATCGTAACTTTTCTGCATCAAAGCACAGCCTGTTTGACTTGGTCTTGGTATCATGTGCTATCTTTGCCTCTGGTATGATATCAGGAGGAATTAGCAAAAGTATCAGCCTGTCATCTTCTTCCCACTGTTTGTCAAATTTTTCGTCAGGAATTGCGCCAATCTTGTCAGGTTCTGGAATGTAATGAAAAATGGTCTTT
>JBAVVB010000073.1:0-2156 GCA_049697075.1 Nitrosotalea sp. | reverse complement strand
TGCCTACACTGAACAAAACTCAAAACTCAAACAACACATATCTTTTCATACGCTCAGAATATTATTTTGCGCCATATTCAGAAGTGACTGGTAAGATAATTACTAAATATACTCATGATGCCATTGGCAAACAAATGGTAGAATTTAAGAAAAATGCCAGAGGAAACTGGGAATTGTACCCCGGACAGAATTCTGTCTGCAAATAGACGGTGCCTTAATATAAAACTCAAAAAGTTCTGATATTGAATTGTCTCAACCAAATGAAACGCTTTCAATAAATGATCATCTATCCAAGCTAAAATCGATAAAGTATTTTGTTCCTGCAAGAACTATCGATGAGGCAAACTTGATTATTCCAAAGGTTAACGAAGCCATAGATAACTATGTCAAGGCACTTGCACCGTGGCAGCGAGACGGTGATACTATACAACATGCAAGCGATTCTTTGTGGGATCTTGCAAGAATTGCAGCAGTAAAAGCTGGCAGGACAAATACCTGGGATGCCGCATGGGATTATGCATGGAAAGAGGCAAGCTCCAGTGCACGCGACAACTATGGGTGGTATGGCGGAGGATACGTCTTAGGTGAGTCTGCACGAGATGCAGCACGTGATGCTGCAAAATATGCAGCAAGATACATTGCGTACGAGTCTGCAAAAGACAAGCTGCAACCAACAAATCCATTTAGCTTTGTAATTGATCTTTATTTAATGGGGCTACGACCTACGTATTTTAGAAAAGTCGGCGAGCAGGAAAAGTTTGTTGTAGACTTTTCATTAAAGGACGGAAACAAATTTCTCACTGGATGTCATGCCCACGGAGACAAGGAAATTCTCTTTACACACCCATGGAAGGAATACTGCACAAATCTTGTTTCGCTAAAAGAGGAAGCATCTTCTAGAGTTTTAGCATGAGTTTTCACAGAATTTAAGTATCTGGTCTTGGTATCTGCATTCATGTGCGAAATGATCGATGAGATAGAAATTGAGCATCTCAGGATAGTACTGGCAAGAGCACGAAAAGAATTGCATGAGGAACCAGTAGAAGAAGCGCCCTTGGTTGCCGTTGCTAACTAGTCAAGTCTTAAAGAACTTGAGAGTACAGTCAGATTTCTTAATATGAATATAGTCAAATTGTTAAAATAAAAAAAGATGCGACATTGCTGTGGCTTGTGATGAATAATCTGCTGCTCTAGCACACTAATACCCGATGTATGGTGATCTATCACATTATCAATTACAGCATCCGAATTATCTTTTTTTATATATGTACCGTGCAATGAGTATAATTGCAACAGTCAATAGTCCTATGAAGATGAAGATAGGTGAGAGAAGATAAACCAAATTAAGAATTTGGAATGATGGGGACGAAACAAAAACAGTGAATTTTGAAACATCTATTGAAGTGGGAGTGTCTACGCGCAAGAAAATTTCATAGAGACCACCTGTTGGAAATGTATATCTTTGAGAAAAATCTCCATTTGTCTCGTTACTTTCAATTTCACTAATAGTGTTATTTGATGAACTATTAGTAATTGTTATTCTAGAAGTAAAATTTTGAAGGTCCTGACCAGTTTGTAAATTTTGAACACTAAACATTAACGTAGACATGTTTCCTGCTATGGGTACATGAGGATCAGTATCGAATTGAACCAGAAAGTTATCTCTTTGATTTTTCCACTCTTGAAAGTTATATCCGTAAAGACTTCCATAGGATGGTAAAATAGGCACAAAAAATATACTCAAAAGAAGCACAAGTCCTGATATCTTGATCCAATTAGCATTAGATGGTATTTTCAATGGATAATCCTGATAGAATATCTGGTCTTATATTGTAGTATGATTTTAGTTAAAAACTTTCAACATGTGTAATTAGAATCAATATAGACAAAAGATGTTTTTAAGACAAATTTGGGAATTGTATGTTGGGATATTAAGGGGCATTACCTATTACCCATAAATGAAAATAAAAAAATTACTAGTGCCAATATTTTTCGGTCTCTTGATTATTCTTACATTCAATAACGTCAACGCATATCAACCATTTGCATACAAGATAGCTGGGAGTATTTTTGGAGATCTAAACTGGGAGCCAGAACCACTAATCTCTGATTCTGAAGCAATAGGAAATTATGAAGTAATACTTGTAACAGATCCG
>JBAVVB010000072.1:0-10715 GCA_049697075.1 Nitrosotalea sp. | reverse complement strand
CTCCTAATCCATCTAGTTTACCTTCCTCACTCTTTTCAAAGAACATTTCCATTCCAAGACATATTCCAAGAACTGGAATTTTGTTCTTGGTAAGATCCTGAAAGGCAACTTTGGATGTGTTAAGGCTTTTTATTGCAGGATCAAAGTTTCCCACACCTGGCAACAAAAGACCAGAGTATCCATTAATTGTATCCAGATTTGTTATGACATCCACTTGAGCGCCATTTTTTTCAAGAGACGATTTTAGGCTGAATATGTTACCTGCACCATAATCAAAGATTGCTACTTTTACCATTACATGACACCTTTTGTGCTAGGCATTCCCTTTTGCTTTTTGTCTTGACTTGCTGCATTTCTCAATGCTACCGCTAGGGCCTTGATAGCGGCCTCAATTTTGTGGTGATCATTTTCACCATATTTGACTGATACATGCATACATATGTTCAAGCTCTGGGCTAGAGATCTGAAAAAATGTTCGAGGTCTTCTTTTGAAATTCCCTCAATTTGATTTCGAATTATAGATAATTCAATTTTATGATACTGTCTTTTCACAAGATCAAGTGAGGCCTCTGCAAGAGCTTCATCCATGGGTATTGATGCATGTCCGAATCGCGTAATTCCTGATCTATTTCCAAGCGATTCATCTATAACATTACCTAGAGCAATTGCAGTATCTTCAACTAGGTGGTGGTCTATTCCATCTTTTGAAACTGCATTGAGTTTGAGATCAAATGTAGCATGTTTTGCAAATGAGATGACTAGATGATCAAGAAATGGCAGGCCTGTCTTTACAGAAATCTTACCATTACCATCCAAGTTAATTGATATTGATACCTCGGTCTCCTTGGTTTTTCTAACAATATTGTTTATCCTAGATTTCATGAAATCCCCCTGTAGAGAAGTGGCTTATGCCCTAACTAGATTTAATGCCTTCGGAAGCAGACGGATTGATTCCAATGCCATATCTGCACCTTTTTGTTCAAAGAAATTCCTCTTGGCCTCGTGGTCTTTGCTGGTACCATATATACCACAAAATAAAGTTGGATTTCCAGACTCCGCTGCCTTGTGCGCCATGATAAAGTCCTCCATAGAATCACCAACAAATATGGAACAAGAAGCGTCCATTCCCTTAATTGACGATATAAGAGATTGAGGGTTAGGTTTTGCCATCTCACGTGGTTCATCCTCAAGGAATTTTGAATTCTTCAAGTCAAATTCGTCAAACAGTTTCTCAAGAGAGTGTCTTGCCGAGATTATTCCTCTACCTGTAACGATGGAAATTTTTTTGCCAAATCTTTGGTGTAGTTCATCTAAGAGATTCTTTGTTACAAGTACAATATCATTTTCAATTAGACCCTTTCCATTGAAAAACTTTGGAGATCTTTTGTAAAGACGAATGTATAGATCTGTTCCATAAAAGATTTCATCAAAAACAGATGAAAGTGGACTTTCAAATCTTTTTGCAGGATAAACAAGTTTTGTTTTGATATCAGTCAGATCTATTTTTATTGAATCAAGATATCTCTCAACTGATTTTATTCCTGTTTGGTCAGCATTTTTTGCAGCTTCAAAGACAAGATCAGAGAAACTCATACCGGTTTTCTCCGATGCCACAGCTGTAAGTATCAAGACATATGTTACATTAACTTCGTCATTAAAACCGCCTGTTTTTTTGAAACTGTCTATCATTTCGGATGTAACTAACGATGATTTATTTATTGAAGCAATTTTATTTGCTACAAAATCTACTGTTTTTTTTATTGCAAGATCATATGAATTTGAAACGTCAATTAATACTCCATCACAATCAAATATTACCGCGTCTAAATTTTTGATCTTGTCTGTTTTTTGTGCATCTACATAAATACCATTATCTATTTTTTTTAGAGTCAATTCAGCAAGTCACGTATTGCAGTAAGAAATCTTGAATTCATTTCTTGAGTACCAACAGTAACTCTGAGGCATCCATCATGTTTGCCTACTTTCCCCAAATTCTTTATCACTATACCTTGCTCTATGAGTGCCTTGTGAATCCGCTGGCTTGCGCCATCTGCTGCAAATAAAACAAAATTTGCCTCAGAGTCAAATACCTTGAAAACCTTCATCTCTCGAAGTTTCTCAATTATACGAGTACGTTCCTTTTTCACAAAATCTGCTACATCTACAAAATATTTTAAGCGTTTCAAGGCAAGAATTCCTGCTTCTATTGCAATGGTGTTAAGCGGATACGGATACTGAATAACGCGAGAAAACACATCTATAGTTTTTTTGTTAGCTACAAAATAGCCAATTCGTAGTCCTGCAAGTCCAAATGATTTTGAGAATGTTCTCAGTACAATTAGATTGTTCATCTTTTTTGTCATGTTGACAATAGAATAGCCTGCAAATTCTACATATGCCTCGTCTATGATTACAAGTCCATTAAATGACTGGATCAATTTTTCAAGTTGTTTTCTTTGAAACTGAAATCCAGTTGGGTTATTTGGGGAGTCTAGATATAAGACGTCAGCCTTCTTGGAGTTGGTAATAAAATCTTCAAGGCGTAGATTCATTTCTTCATTAAATTGAATCTTCGTTGTTGGGATAGCATACAGTTTACATCTTTCTTCAAAAAAGCCAAAAGTTGGATCAGATGTTAAGATCCTAGTTTCCTTTGAGGCCAGATTTCCAAGAATTAGGTCAATTATTTGGTCTGAACCGTTGCCAACACCTATCATTTCCTTTGGCATTTTTATGTAGTTTGAGAGTGCTACGATCAGCCTATCTGTTCCTCCTAACGGGTATTCTCGTACATCCATTTTTTCTTGGATTTGGTTCATCAGATCTTGAAAGAAGGAAGAATCAACTGCGTAATTTTCATTAGAGTCAAGCTTGATTACATTTGAATACTTGATTGGTTTTTTGTATCCGTTAAGCTTGGATAGACTTTCTATCTTTTTTTCAAACCAATTTTTTCTCATAATCTACTCCTTACTGCCTCATAGTGATTTGGAAGTCCTTCTGCATCAGTGAAGGCCTTCATATATTTTGAGATCTTCTCAAGCGATATCTTGGACGACTCAATTCTAGTCTGCAGCTTCAAGCAATCTAGTACTCCAAGAGATCCTCTTGTCTTTCCAAATCCATTAGTAGGCAGAATGTGGTTTGAGCCCAAGAGGTAATCACTTGCAGAAGATGGAGTGTTAGACCCCACAAGTACAAGACCTGCAGAATTTATTTTTTTAGCCATCTTCTGCGAGTCTCTAGTTATAATCTCCAAGTGTTCTGGAGCAAGTTTGTTTGCAAGGTCTATCATTTGAGCCTCCGTTTTACAGATAGCAATAAATCCATTATTTTGAAGACTCTCTTTGACTATACTAGATCTCGATATGAAATTAATTCTTTGTTTGAGAGATTTTATTACTTGATCCTTTAGTGAGTTAGAGTTTGTTATCAGACAACACATTGTGTCAACACTGTGCTCTGCTTGTGAGATCAAGTCAACTGCAACGTAATTAGGATCTGCTGACAAATCAGCAATAATTGCGAGTTCTGTTGGGCCTGCAATCATATCTATTGAAACAATATCATTAAGAAGAGATTTTGCTAGTGTCACAAACATTCCTCCAGGACCAACTATCTTGTCTACTTTTGGGATTGATTGTGTACCGTATGCAAGTGCTGCTATTGCCTGGGCTCCACCTATTTTGTAAAACTCATTCACGCCGCAGATATCAGCTGCTACAAGTGTAAGAGGATCAATCTTGCCTTTTTGATCTGCTGGAGATACTGCTACTATTTTTTTTATTCCTGCTACTTTGGCAGGTATGACAGACATTATCACAGTGCTCGGGTAGCGCGCCTTGCCACCTGGAATATAGCATGCTATGCTATCCAAAGGAGAAAAGATTTTGTTTATCTTGATTCCGTCAGCTAAGATTGAGACATTTTGCAGTTGTTTCTTTATTACATACTCAGATCTTTCAAGTCTCTTCTTTGCAAGTTTTATTGCTTCAACCTGATCTCTTGAAACTTGTTTGTAAGCAGTTTTTATCTCAGCTTGAGTTACTCGAAACGATTTCAGGTTTACCTTGTTAAATCTTCTCTCATAGTCTCGTAACGCCTTATCCTTTCTTCTTTGTACATCTGAAATGATAGAAATTACTTTCTTCTTTAGTTCTCTATTAGGCTGTGGCCTCAGAGATTCCAAGATAGAATCTATGTTTTGAACAGTTATGATTCTCATCAATTTTCCTCGACACGCTTTATCTCCTCAAGTGCAAGAATCTGCTTTGGTTCGTGTACAACTAAGCCTTGTGCTATCTTCCTTAATTTTGGGATTAGTTTGTGAAATTCCGATTTTGGAATCACGGTGTTTATGCCATACCAGCCCTTCTCGCTTAGTGGGCTTATGGTAGGACGTTTAAGAGAGGGTAGTTCTTCAAGTAATTTTCGCATATTTTCTTCCTTTACGTTTAGGAATATGTGCAAGTGTTTCTTACCCTCAACTGCACCATGTAACATGGTTACAATGTCATAGATCTTTTCGCGCTTAACCTTGTCCTTAAGTGATGCCTTATTTGCGATCAAGACAGCAGTTGATTCCATCACTGTATCTACTATTTTCAGTTGATTCTGTGTAAGTGTAGTACCTGTCTCTGTTACATCCATTATAGCATCTACGTCCTCTGGTGGTTTTGCCTCTGTTGCTCCAAAGGAGAGAAATATCTGAACATTCTTGTTAGAACCCAATCTTAGCCAAGGTGTAACAATTAGAGGTTGCTTTGAGCCGTAAAGTTTCTTGTAGTTTTTACATTGTGTAATAAATTTAGCGGCAGTTGTGAGATATTCTGAAGAAATTCTGAGAATTTTCTTCTTCTTCGCATAGGCAAGTATCATTTCATCAAGAGATTTGAAATTGTAAGAATCTGGAATTGCAATTACAAGTTTTATTCGTCCATATTCCAAATCAAGAAGAATCTCCACATCAGATTTTGTTTCGTTAACCCAGTCTCTGCCGGTTATTCCAACATCATATAGTCCGTCGCTTACCAAGTTTGGAATCTCTTGCGGACGTAGCATCTTAACTGAAATCTCTGGGTCATCTAACATTATTCGATAGGTTCGGTCTCTTCGAACTACTCTAGTCCAAGATTTCTCCAATATCTTAAATGTAGATTCTTCAATGCTACCTTTTGGTACTGCAAATTTTACTTTGGCCAACGTAGTCCTACCAAGCCTTTTGGATATATATCTAGTCGCTTAGTTCCTTGAGGATTTCTTTGGCTCGGGTAACTGATACGTTGCCCTCTTTTACCATACTTGCCACTACCTCATTCATCTTGCTTTTTGGCACACCGACGCTTATTGCTATGTTTTTTGCATGAAGTTTCATGTGTCCTTTCTGTATTCCCTCTGAGACAAGTGCTCTTATTGCGCTAAAGTTTTGAGCAAGACCAACTGCCCCAATGATACATCCCAATTCCTTTGCGGATTTTACACCGAGAATCTTTGTGCATACCTTAATCATAGGATGTACATTTACTATTCCGCCTACAATTCCAACAGGCATTGGTATTTCAATCTCGCCCACTAGATTACCTTGTTTGTTTTTTTGCCACCTTGTCAAAGAAGTATACTTACCACTTTTTGATGCATAAGCGTGCGATGCAGCTTCGATTGCTCTGGTATCCTGTCCTATAGAGTTTGCAACTGCAATAATTCCATTCATTACTCCTTTATTATGAGTGACTGCCCTATACGGATCATTTGCTGCAAATTCATATGCAAGTATAACATTATCAACAACTTGTTCTCCACCTATCTCTTCTTTATCAAAAATAGCTTTACCTCTGACTAGTCTCCTTGTGGAATAGTTTGATAAAATTCTAAGAAGTGTCCTTCCACCTGTAAGCTTTTCTATTAACGGAGCAATCCCTTCACACATTGTATTGGTTACATTTGCTCCCATTGCATCTCCTGTATCAATAAGTATCTCAACTATTAACATGGTTTCAGATTTTGTTTTCAATTTCTTGCATGTTATCTCCTTTGCACCCTTACCCATCTTGGACAAGGTTTTACTTTTTGAATTGGCAAGCTCAAGTATTCTATCTGAGGCGCTCATCACCTTTGGAATTGCAGACTTGACATCTACGCCCACTACCTGAACTTGCCCTATACTGTATGACTCGTCTGACTCCATGGTAAAACCTCCATATTTTCTTGCTATTTTCGCTGCCTTGGACGCAGCAGCAATAACTGATGACTCTTCAATTGCCATGGGAACAAGGTAATCCTTTCCATTTATCTTGAAATTAGTTGCAATGCCGAGGGGAAATGACAATGTACCGATTACGTTTTCCACCATATGATTTGCTTCGTCAAATGAGATTCCGCCATTGCTCTTGAGGATTTCAACATCTTCTTTAGAAAGACCGGCAAAGGATTTTACTGTCTTGATTCTCTCTTCCCTGCTCTTTTCATGAAATTTCTTGGTGGAGGAATCAGTCAATTTATTTTACAATCCTCAAAAGTTTGTCGTCATTTTGGTCTGGAAAACCCATGCCATCAGTGTTTGATGTAAGAATGTATAGGTAACCATCAGGACCTTCGCTGACATCCCTAATTCTTCCTACTCCGTCCAATATGATTTTTTGTTCAAGTATGGTATCATTCTGAACAGGTAGTTGGTAAAGACTGTGTCCAAGCAGTGTAGATAAGATAAGACTGTTTTTAATATCAAGTTTGCCTGTGGAATAATAAGTAATTCCAGCAGGACCAATGCTTGGATTATAGCAAACCAATGCCGCTTGATACTGTTGCGAACCAGAACATTCTTGGCTAGGCCAACCATAATTTTGTCCTGGTTTGATTAGGTTTATTTCATCATTTCTTGTTGGTCCTTCCTCCGTCTCATACAAATTTCCTTTATCATCCCAAGCAAGCCCTTGAGGATTCCTGTGTCCATAAGAATAAACCGGTGAATTTGGAAAGGGGTTGTCCTGTGGAATTGAGCCATCATCATTTAGTCTCAGAATCTTACCTGCAAGAGATTTCAAATCTTGGGCAGAATTTTGATCCGTGGCATCCCCCGTACCAATGTATAGTTTTTTGTCAGGGCCAAATTTTATTACTCCTCCATCATCAAATTCTGCTCCAGGTATTTTGTCCAAAATCACCTTGGAATCCGCCATTCTATCGTTAGACTCGGTAATTCTTAATACCTTATTCCATAGATTGTTGCCTTCTTGGTATGTATAATATACATAAATGAAATGATTCTTCTCAAAATCTGGATCTAATGTTATTCCAAGCAGGCCTGCGTCTGTAACATCTGCAACTTGAAGATCAGCTACTGACTCATTTACAAGTGTACCATTATCAATTACTCTTATTTTTCCTATTTTTTCTGTAAAAAATATTTTGTTATCACCAAAACTCATGCTCCATGGTTTTTGCAAATTCGTTGCAACAAATTGTACTGCATCTGTTCCAGTAGGACTTGTGGTGGGCGGTGGAATTATAATTGAGTTGGAAGGAGATGTAAGGATAATAATTGAAAAAGCGACTGCGGCAGCTATTCCTATAATTCTGGTTCTTTTGTCCACGGATCTGACACTTTTGAAATCCTATTAATTATTTCTAAAATCAGATAAAGCGTATATATCACCCTGAAACCTCTTTTCACTTAGCGGGGTGGGGAAGCCAGACCTTGGGGCTAAGTCATCCCGGCGGGCTCATAATCAATCCGGATGAGAAACCCGCAAGTCAGTAGTTCAAATCTACTCCCCGCTATCCTTCAAAAAAATTTAGATAGAACTACAAAACCATTCCGCTGAACCATCAAATTCAATTTTTGTGTTGAATCTAGAAATTCTTTGCAGTGGCCTTGTCAGATGTCTATGAGCTGATGGGACAGGCAGATAAAGTTGGTCTTTGATCTTGCGTGGAATTTTCTTTGGTATTTTATTTTGTGATGCTCGGCCACATTTTTCACATTTATAGCCTTGATCTTTTCCTCTTGATTTCATATGTTTCATACATCCAGTACAAAAAGGATTCACTAGTACCGAATTTTTTGCAAGTTTGATAACATCTATGAACTCTACATTAAATACTCTGCCGTGGGTTTTCGAGGCTTTTCTTATACCCCCGCCGATTCTTATCAGATCTCCTTTGATTAAACTTGATGCGATACCTGTAAGGCCCGTTGGTTTATAGACGGCACAATTTGCCTTTTTACCAGATTTCGAGATTGCAAACATTACGTGACCACCCATCTTAATTTTAGGCGTTTCAATTACATGACCAACCATATAGCCTGAAGAAAACGGCCTAAGATTGTTAACATCTAATTCGTTTTGTAAATGATCACCTGTTCCCTGATTTGAACGAAAAACCATGTATCCAGAGAACTTTTCCGGCGATTTTACAAGAGATGCGCCTCTAACAACAGTCTGCACATCTTCGCCACGTACTCCGAAAAAGACAGGATCAGGGCCATGGGGAGCTATGAGAGTGCGACTTTTAGAATCATCATAATTGTTGAATGTTTTTGGAAAAGTCATTTCTTGCATTTTCTTTACACTGTCTTTTAAGATCAGCCTCTTCTTTCCAAAATTTGATTTATGCCTATATGAAATCAATTCAAAGGTATGATCACGGAAGTTGTAACCTATGGCACCTATTGCACCTACTAATCCCTGGCCATTTCCCATATAGAACGTCTCAATGTTATTTTGTATTGCAAATGCCTTTGCCTTATTTCTTGCTACAAGAGTGCATAATGCCATCTTGCCAAAATCAGAAAATTCTTTTGGAATCTCATTATTTTCGTAAAAAACAAGTCCGGGATTTGCTCCGTCTCGTATAGCTGAATATCTTTTTACAAAATCGATTATGCCTTTCTTAATTAAATTGGGTGTCTTGGTTTGGATTTTGAGCGCTACTGCACCATTACCTCGAGTCTTCCACGGAATATTTGGATTGAATCTAATCAAATATGGATAGTCCAGAAACTTGACTTTTTCCTTTCTAAGATACTCTACAATTTTGTATGCAAGAAATGTTGTGCACATTCCATTTCTGGAATCTGTGTCGTCAAAACCAACATGAATTATGCTTTGTTTCATTCTATAACTGTCATAGTAAGAGTTGAACGCACATTTTTGAGTTGCCTTATCTGGCCTGAGATGGTCTTTTTTAGCGTCTCACTATCTGGAGCTTCTATCTTAACTACTAGGTCATAGGCACCATAAAGAACATACACGTATTTGACATGTTCAATAGACTTTACTTGGTTGAGCAATTCATTTTCAGCTCCTAATTCTGCATTGAGCAATACAAACGCTATAGACATTAGTTGCTCTTGAAGATCTACGATCTTAAATATTGTGTGCGCATTCGTTTGATTTAAATTAAAAAAATAATCCTAGATAACGATTGATAGTAATAGATGAAAAGAGGATCTTTGATGAAATTCAGAGAAGAAAACCGGTATCAGTAGCTTTGAACGGACCGGATGGAATTTTGCCAAAAATACAAGAGACTGCATCCAAAATAATGCAAATCTGCGGTATTCCAGCTTATGTTCTTGCAGACAGTTGTTTTGGAACGTGTGACATGAATACAAATGGAGCAAAGGTTCTAGGTGCAGAGATTCTCTTCCACATAGGTCATACTATAAATTCCACTAGTTTTGGAGATAGCATAGTTCTAGTAGACGCGTTTGACAATATTTCATTTGAAAATATAGCAAAAAAATGTGCTGAGGAGTTTAAAGGAAAAACGGTGTCGCTAGTTACAGATAGCCAGCATCTACATGAGGTAGACAAAGTAAAGGGCATACTTGAGAAAGGCGGAGTGAAAGTAATGATAGGAAAGGGAAAAGGCCAACTAAATGATGGACAGGTCTTTGGATGCGAGTTTTATCCCGTTATGGAGACGAGATACAATGTAGATGCCAATGTATTCTTGGGCCAAAGTAATTTTCATGCAGCGGGAATTGCATTATCGACAAACAGACCAACATATGTTCTTGATCCATATTTTAACGAGATAAGGGAGGTCACCGAATTTGCTCAAAAACTCCAGAAAAAGGCCATACTTTCAGTATACAAGGCAGCCGAGTCTGAATCATTTGGAATCATTGTAGGTCTAAAGGAGGGTCAGTTCTCAAAGATTACCGCTCTCAAATTCAAAAAAGAGCTAGAAAATCTAGGAAAAAAGGTTCAGCTCTTTGCTCTAACTGATATAACAGATGATAAACTTCGTAATTTGAAAGGAATAGATTCCTTCATACAAGTGGCTTGTCCAAGAATTTCAACTGACAATCATTTTCACAAGCCCGTCTTGTCTACTCCTCAGGCCAATGCATTGATCAAGATACTGAAAAAGGAAAACATAGACAGTTTTCTTCAGGTTCCTCATTGGCTCTAGATACAATTTACATGTAAAAGATTTTAGATCTCTGGGCATAAACAATTATAATCATCGGAACCTCAATTCACACTATTGTCTAGTAAACAAGCTCTTCCAGGAGACAAAATTGCAATAATTGAAGAATTTGAGACCGGTCAGAATACATTTGACGATGGGCATTCAATAAGATCATCCGTAGTAGGTATGCCAGAATTTGATAAAACAAACCGAGTAGCCAAAATTAATGAGATCAAAACACCTGCAGTTCCAAGGAAAGGCGATGTCATAGTAGGGAACATATCGGCGTTGATGAA
>JBAVVB010000071.1:0-3641 GCA_049697075.1 Nitrosotalea sp. | reverse complement strand
GGACTGGATCATACGATGTGGCACTGGGTTCGGCCCTTGGAAGTAACCTGTTCATGATGACGTTGGGTTTGTCAGTTATGCTGATAATTGCAACCACGCGTCTTTCAAAATCGCCACAGAAATTTATTGATGTCAAGGAGTTTAAGATGGATAAAATACTTCTTGTGGTGACAGCAGTTATCGGCGCCGTAGCATTTGTAAATGGGTATGACATAACAGATGGAATATTATTTTCTGGGCTGTTTGGAACATATCTGTATCTTGCTTATCGCGAAATGAAAAAAGAGAAAGAACAAGAGAGACTTGAGACTGAACTCCATGATCTTGACTCGAAACCCTCGAAAAAGCATTTTAGTCGTTCCGTGATCTTCTTTGTTATTGGTACTGTTGGAATCTTTGTTGGAGCTGCACCTTTTGTTCATACTTTACAAGGATCGGCATCCGACTTGGGAGTATCAGTTGTAATACTTGCTGTGATTATAAGTCCAATAGCAGGGGAAATGCCTGAGAAGATATCTATGATTCTCTTGGCAAGAAAGGGAAACAAAGGCGCATCGATTGCAGTTGCAAACGTACTTGGCTCCAAGATAGTCAACAACACATTGCTGTTATCTGTAGCTATTTTTGCAGCAATAAGTTACAAAGGATTGAGTGCAAAGATCCCAAACACATCGCTTTTAGAAAACCAGATGATACTTGTCACCGTCATAACAATTATTGCGTTGATACCAATGTTTAGAAACAAGTTAGGTCTGCGCTCAGGTCTGTTGTTATTGGCACTCTATGCAGTTGGCATTGGGTTCCAATTTGTCCTTTCTGGCCATTAAATAGGAATCACTTTGATTCCATCTACCTTGACAGAAGGTGTAACGCAGGGAAGAGCACTCCACTGAAGTACGTTTTGAGAATCATTTCCTATGTCTGATATGTTCTGGAGCAGTGTGGGTAAACTATGTACTATTCTTACAGACTTACCAGAACTTACTATTTTACCGTCTTTTATTATCTTGACACCACTTCTAGCCGTACATGAAAAATCCCCTTGTTCTGGATTAACTGCGTATGTGTACCAGAGCCTTCCTACAAGCAAGCCCTTTCTAGTCTCTTTTATCATCTCATCTCTACTTGTACCACCATCTTTTATTCTCAGATTGTGCGGAATTGGGCTTGGGATGGGATTTGCAGCTCTTCCCATTGGAGATCCCATTCTGCCTGCATTTCCTGTTGTTTGAAGATTTTCTTTGAAGGCATGATAAGAATCTGAATATGTGTCTGAAAAAATTCCTGACTCTATTAGGTACCTTGTTTTTGTTGGGACACCTTCGTCATCAAAGGGCTTGCTTCCTATGCCGTCTGGAAAGTGAGGATCGTCAATCAAGCTAAATTTCTCTACTGCGATTTCCTTGCCAAGTTTTTCTGCAAAACAACTTCTTTTTTCAGAATATGTCTTTAGATTGAAATTTGAGGCAAAAACAAATGCAAGCATCTCTCCAATCGCATATGGTTCAAAAATTATAGAATATGTTTCTGGATTGCAACCTCGTGGATTAATTGAGTTGATGCACATCTCTCTTGCATCATTTCCAACTAGCTGTGGAGAAAACGAATTCATAGTTCTTGAAGATAATGCCCCAATCCCGCTTACTGGAGTATTTCCATAATCTGAATCTGTATTGATGGTTCCAGCTATGTATGTAGCCTTGTCTGAACATCTCAAACCGTTGGTGTTTTCAATCTCGAATTCCTCAGATACAATATTCAACGATCCCGAAATTCTTGTTATTTTTTCATGTGATGCAGAATTTATCATAAGATTTGCTATCTCAATTGCTTCAAGCCCTGTTATGCTCTCTAGTTTTTTGTCAAAGGTTTTTTCAACCTTTGTAAACTTTGCAGGATGGGTAAGTGATTTCCAGAAACTTTTAGGTTGCATGAAAGATTTTGTCTGTAGAGCTCTTTCAACCAAGCCAGCCTCTTCTATATTATTGGTAAAAGCAGATAGAATCTTTTTTTCATGTATTATTCTTATTCCTAATCCTTGCTCATCGTTTTGTTTTATTTCTGCTATTTCAGAATCAGTTATTCTGACAGTAATGATCTTTTTTCTGACATATACTGCCTCACATTCATCAATGTGCGATCTTGTTGCTTTGCGAAGAATGGATTCGCAATTTGACAACTAATTTCGCCTGTTGTTTTTGTATCTGTATCTATCTAGTTTTATTAATTCTTGGTAAGAACCAAATCGGTTGACATCTTCCACTTTGTCAAGCATGTCTTCTTCTTCGTCCGAATTGAACGTCTTGATTATTTTGTATCTTGTTGTTCTCTGCGCAGGGATCCTTCCTATCTCTCTTACAAGATGTCTTATTTCACGAGGTCTTATGAGTTGACCATGACCTGCTCCTGCGGCAGTTGAGATACTCTCATTGATGAGGGTTCCTCCAAAATCATTGGCTCCACATGTTAGCAATAGTTGTGACATATTGGCGCCTTCTTTGACCCATGATGTCTGAATGTTATTGATATAGTTGTTTAACATGATGCGCGAAATAGCATGCGTTAATATTACATCTCTTCCATCCGCGCCGCTCTTTATCCCCTCATGCAGTTTTTCCTTAAACATGGGAGCTTCAGTATGAATGAAATTCAATGGAACAAATTCAGTAAAGCCGCCAGTTTCCTTTTGTATATCTCGAAGTATACTGATGTGTTTTACTCTATCTTCAGGTGTTTCAAGGTGCCCAAACATCATGGTAGACGTAGACGGAATTCCCATCTTGTGAGCTGTCTTTATTACTTCGATCCATTTTTTCACACTGATTCTTCCAGGTGAAATTTTATCGCGCAGTGATTGGTCCAAGATCTCCGCCGCAGTACCGGGGAGTGAGTTTACTCCCGCATCCTTTAACCTTTGTAAATATTCCTGAATCGAGAGATTTGATCTAGTCGCACCATAGAGAACTTCTTCTGGTGAAAAACCATGTATGTGAATGTCTCCAATCTCTTTTTTTATTGACTTGCAGATATTCTCATAAGTATTTCCATCCATATCGGGGGGAAGCCCTGCTTGTACGCACACCTCTGTTGCACCAAGTGCGCTTGCCTCTTTTGCTCTCTTTACTATCTCCTCTATTGGTAAAAAGTATCCCTCCTCTTCACGAAAGTCCCTGCTAAATGCACAAAAGCCGCACTGTTTGATACAGACATTGGTAAAGTTGATGTTTCTATTCACAACATAAGTGACTGTCTCTCCGACACGCCTCTTGCGAAGTTCATCTGCTACCATGACCACAAGATGAAAGTCTATTCCATTTGCAGAAAATAATCTTGTAGCTTCCGGTATAGTTACTTCTTTTTCTGATAGGGCTCTGTCTAGCGTCTCTGCAATAAAAGGATCAGCATGCCTGATAAGTGAATCAAAAAGAGCGGTCTGTATTTTCATTTCAGATACTCCTTACTTACAAGACAACTAGAATCTGCAATCTCTAGCATCTTAGACCTCAAACTAGAATTCACCATGGGGAAGAACTCTGGATAGACCGGAAATCGTGCCCTAAGCTCAAATCCTGCATTTTCACAATTTTTCTGTACAGTATCAATTGAAGGCCAAGAAAACTCTGGATTTACATAATCTGGAG
>JBAVVB010000070.1:0-4765 GCA_049697075.1 Nitrosotalea sp. | reverse complement strand
TTGACATGGGTTCCACCGCATGCTTCAACGTCAAGGCCCTCGATGTTTACAATTCTGACTAATTTTACAGGCACAACTCCGCCTTGATATATTCTAAATCCATATTTCTGCTCTGCCTCTCCACGTTCAAATTCCTTGATAAGAATTGGTATATCTTTTCGAATCGTAATATTTGCAAGGTCCTCTATTTTCACTATCTCCTCTTCTGTGAGGTTTGAATGGTGAGTAATGTCAAGTCTGGCATAATCTTGTTCCTTGAATGCTGAATGTTGCCAAATCCAAGAACCCAAAGTGTTTCTTGCAGATGCGTTAAGAACATGAGTACTTGTATGATGTCGTGTTATACCGTAACGCCTGGCAGAATCTATCTTACATTTTACAATTTCTCCCTCCCGTGGGGCTTCTCCCTTTGTTTCATGAATTACAATATTACCATGTTTACTCACATCGACAACATCATAATTTCCAATTTTACCATGATCTGGTTCTTGACCTCCTCCTCTTGGATAAAATAATGTCTGATCAAGTATGACATGCTTTCCATCTAAGACTTTGAGTACTCTGGCTTCAAATTCATGTGGTTCCTCTTTGTAATATAGCAAATCTGTGTCTGGAATCCTATCCAAATTCAATTGTACCGTTTTTTCAGTCTTCTCTGATTGATGCAAATCAGATAATCTTTCGTAAAATGTAGATGGAATCTCTGAAATGATCTGTGTTTCTTTTAGAAAATCAGGTGTTATGCCGTCAGATTCGTACAGTCGAATCAAGTCATCTACCGATAATTTCTTGTTTTGTGATTTTAACATGTTTGAAATGTTTGTCATTCTAACTCGCGATTCCTTATAACGATCTTTTTCAATTCTAACTATTGTTTTCACATCCTTTCTAGTTTCCTCAAGCTCGCGGTATGTGGATTTTAGATAATCTACATGAAGGTCTATTAGATCATCAAGATCAAAATTCCAACCAAATCTATCCATTGTTGCAAGAGTGCGCCTCAGTAGCATTCTTAGATTGTATCCTCCGCCGACATTACTTGGCAATGCCCCGTCTGAGATCGCAAATATTAGAGTTCTTAGATGATCTGCAATGAGGTAGATTCCCTCTAATGGAGAGATGATTTTGTCCATTTTTACATTATCGATTCCTACAGCTGAAGCAGCACTTTTTCTTGCTATTGATATGTCTGAAGACTCGGATAATGTCTTGGCAATAGCTCTGAAATATTTTGATATGATATCAGAATCAGTATCTATGCCTATCTTTTCTATCATGTATTTTGTTATGGGCCCAAAACAGCAATCATAGGCAGTCGGAGTTCCCATAGTAATCCATGCAAATCGTTCAAGGCCTGCTCCCATGTCTATAATTTTTTGGTCCAACACAGAATAGCTCTCCAAATCTCCCTGGAATTCGGTAAATACTGCATTACCAAGTTCTAATCCTCGTACAAAATATTCTAGTGATGATCCAAAAGAGCCTCCTCCTGCCCATACGTCTTCGACAAAAACTATCTCTTCTTTGTTAATTCCAAATTTATCCGTAAGTAGTCTAAAATCAAGTTCAACACATTTGTCCTTCCAATACCCTTGTGAGTTTGGTATGCTATGCTGACCAATCATGCAAAAACTTGAAAAATGTCTGCCCGTTACTCCGACGTTTTCTATGTCTTTGAACCTAAGACATGTTTGTGGTACGACCAAAGGATTTGCTGGAAATTCAAAGACTACTTTGGAACCCATTACTCTCTGAAAATCAACTATTGAAGCAATTGTGAAATAAAGATCATCCCTCCATCTGCATACTACTGGATATCTGTTTACTGACTTGTGTCCGTTGTCTACAAAAAAAGATTCTACCTCCTTCCAAGCCTGCGTGTAATCAAATCTTTTCCTAGTAGGAGGGTCCCCTATGAAGGAATAGCTATTTTCTATATGATCAGGACAAAGATTCTGTCCATCATCTAACACCCAGAAATACCGACCGCACTTAGAACAAGATTTTCTCTTGAATCCTTCTTTTTCAAAAAGAGCTACCTTGTAATACCTATTAGGGTCTGATGAAAACTTGGCAAGAATCTGACCCTTGTCCATTTCACAAGTTTTTGTCCTGATGGATATTAAGCATTCTGAAGCAACACATTAAATATGATCTTTTTTGAGAATTTCTTATGTTCGTATTTGAAAAGAAGGGCTGGAAAGAGGGAGACTATGTTTTCGCTTCCAAGCAAAATGGCGATTACAAAGACGTTGTAGTGGGCATAGTAACAGGAATAGAAAATTCCAAAATAGGAGTAAATGGTATTATGATAAATCCAGTCGGCCTAAAGAACAAGGTTTCTCAAGGAAAGGCAGGTCCACAATCAGAACAAATATTGAAAGATCCCACCTCAAAAGAGATCATCTTTGCCTTAATTTACAGAGTCGAATATGATAACTTTACAGGAATTTTTGATGTAAGTGCTGACTACGTAGAGAAATTACACAAAAACATTTACAATATCATCACTGGATGGGTCCGAGAATCTGTTCCAGAGTTGATAAACAATGTACTTTCTTTATCTGATGGACCAGATAAGGATCAGGCAAAAAGGGTTTTGAAGCAAAGGATGGATACATTATACGATAAAGAGCTCAAGAGATACATGTATTCTATTTGCCGCAGTCTTAAGATCCTCAATTAGATAATCAGTTGCACCGTATGTTTTTTGCAAGCAAGAAACCTCCATAGTTTTATATTATGGCTCTTGCAAATTTCGTTTACAATGGAATATGTATACGCTGCATTGCTTTTGCACAAGGAAAAGAAGGAAATCAATGAGGCAAATATATCTAGTATAATCAAGGCCTCAGGAGCTACAGTAAACGAAGCTCAAGTAAAAGCACTCATAGCAGCACTCGCTGATGTGAACATTGAAGAGGCAATCAAAGCTGCACCAGTTGCAGTAGCAGCACCAGCCGCAGCACCAGCAGGTGGTGCAAAAGAAGACAAGAAAGAGGCAGAGGTACCTTCTGCAAAGACTGAAGAGCAAGCAATGGAAGGCCTTTCAGCACTGTTCGGTTAAATCTGTTATTTCTATTTCCTTTTTTGTAATTTTCTAAAGATTATTTACTATCTTATCTAATACATTGTAATTTGACAGATCTATCATTACCTGTTCAAGCTACAGTTCTTGCCTTGGATCTTTTTGGAACAATGGCTTTTGCTGTTACTGGTGCGTTCAAGGCAATTGAACACAAAGCTGACATCGTTGGTATAATTATTCTTGCAACAATAACCGGTGTAGCTGGAGGAACTCTAAGAGATATAATTATGGGACATTTTCCACCACATTCTATATCTGATCCTTATTATGTGATCATAACCGTAACAACTGGTTTTGTCATATTCTTTCTATATCCAAAAATGCAAAAACATTGGAATCTGTTTTTAAAATTCGATGCAATAGGACTTGGTGTTTTTACTGCTATTGGTGCAACATTTGCATACGAAGTCTATGGTATGAATTTCCTCGCTATTGCTATGGCAGGCATGGTTACAGCTGTTGGAGGAGGAATCTTGCGAGATATGTTCGTAAATGAGGTACCTATGGTATTTGTAAAAGAACTCTATGCTTCTGCAAGTTTCTTGGGAGTCTTGATCTTCTATATTTCACTCAGTATTGATTCCAATCTAGAGGTTGCAACAATAGCCTCTATTGTGGTTACAACTATGCTTAGGCTTGTAGCCATGAAATACAACTGGAATTTACCAAAGGCACGTGAAAAGTAAATTTCTTATTTACTGTGAGGTGTAATTCTTTAACTTGCCTGCCAGTGCAACTGCTTGGGCATGAGCTTTTTGAAGTGTTTGATTCTTTGTTTCTTCAGTCAGATAACCTGATTCGGTAGCAAGTGACCTAGCATGCTGTGCAGCCCTTGCAAGAATTGCATTGACATTTTCCTTTGTAACGTAACCTATCTCAATGGATAATGACATTGCTTCTTGGTGTGCTTTTGCAAATGCCTCCCTGTATTTTTCTACGTCAATTAATAGCTCCTCTTGGTTGTATACTGTATTTTCTTCCATTGCTGCGTTTAGAATTATTCCTGCCTCGACAGGTTTAACATCAAGCTTGCTAAGGAGGGTTGCAAGTTTTGCAGAAATCATATCACCTTTCTTTGCAGCAGTAGAATCTTTAGTTATCCAGACTGTTCCTTGATCAATCTTTGTAGCAACACCAGCCTCCTTAAAATCAGTAAGAATTGGACCTGGAGTTATTCCTGTATTGCCTGCCTTTATTACTACATCTATGCTTGCTTTGTCTCCTCCTCTAGCTGCTAGCATTATCTTGTTTTTTCCAAGTAGAATGTTTAGTTTGTGTGGACTCATGTTTGTGAACATTAAGACACATTGACCAACTAGCTTGTCAGCTAGCTTTTCAATCGAAGGCATCTTCAACACAGCAAGTGCTTTTTGCGCTACCTTGTCTTTAATACTAATAATCTCAACGTCATTTTTGAATTTCTTTCTTAATGGTAATAATTGGGAAGATCTAACCTTTTCCATTCGTACTAGTGCAATCACTTTGTATTTCTTTGGAAGCTCTTGGATCTGTTGATACATCTGTGTTTTCTTTTGAGGATACTTTGTTCTGTTTTGATGCATCTTACTTTGTTCCCGCCGGTGGTTTGATTGCTTTTCCCATTGTAGTTTTCACCATAACTTTCTTGATGTTCCTATCGCCACTTGGAAGTTTTTTCTCAATGGTGCTGATTACTGC
>JBAVVB010000069.1:0-2377 GCA_049697075.1 Nitrosotalea sp. | reverse complement strand
ACAAAACATTCATCACGCCACTAGATAGAGAGGATATTTCACGCATTGCTTCAAAGACCGATGACATAATAGATTACACCGAAGGTATCTCTGGAAGAATTGTTAATTTTAAGATAAAATCTCCACCCCCATACATGTTGGAGTTGGCAAAGGACCTCCAGTATTCTGCAAAAGAGATTAATCTCATGATTACAAGCTTAAACAAGCTGAAGGTAAACAAGTCTATCATAGAACACTGTCGTACCATTAGCGAAATAGAACATCATGCAGATGATGTGTATAGAAAGGCTGTTGGGGACCTACTGGAAACAACTGATATTATCAATATTATAAAACTGAAGGATATCTACGAAGCATTGGAAGAAGCCTCTGATAGATGTCTTGATGTTGCTGACTCTATAGAAGACGTTGTCCTAAAATACACTTAGATTTCGTATGATAGGGCTTGCCATAGGTGCTATAGTAGCGGCACTAGTTTTTGATTTTCTAAATGGATTTCATGATGCCGCAAACTCTATTGCAACCATTATTGGAACACGAATTCTCAAACCACTTCCAGCTGTGGGCATTGCTGCCTTTGCCAACTTTGTCGGTCCGTTTCTCTTTGGTGTAGCTGTTGCAACTACGATAGGAAAAGGAATCATTCATCCCGATTTTGTCACACTTAACATAATCATAGGTGCTTTGGCAGGTGCAATAGTGTGGGATATCATAACTTGGGTTTTGGGGCTGCCCACCTCTAGCAGTCATGCGCTAGTTGGCGGCATTCTGGGTGCAGGCATAGCAGGGGCAGGATTTAAAGCAGTAATTTTAAGCGGTCTTCAAACTGTAGTGACTGGAATAGTGGTATCACCAATAGCCGGATTGGTATTGTCTTTTCTAGTGGCACTATTGATAATGAAAATTTTTGCAAAAAGAAAACCAAGTACAGTAAATTCAGTTTTTGGCAGGTTACAGCTTGTTTCATCGACATACTTTTCATTAACACATGGTGCCAATGATGGTCAAAAGACAATGGGCATAATAGCGCTTATTTTACTTACACAAGGTGTTATTACCAAATTTGAGATTCCATCTTATGTGATCATAATGGCAGCGACTGCAATGAGTCTTGGAACATTTTTTGGTGGATGGAGAATAATTAAAACAATGGCCCTGAAAATAACTAATCTTAGACCATATCAAGGATTTTCTGCGGAGACCGGAGCCGCAACACTTCTTGCAACTCTTGCTTGGGCTGGAATTCCGGCAAGTACCACGCATGCAATTTCTGGAGGCATCATGGGAGTTGGGGCAGTAAGGCGCCTATCTGCGGTTAGATGGGGAGTGGGAAAAAGAATTGTATGGGCATGGATAATTACAATCCCTGCCAGTGCATCAGTTTCGTTTGTAATCACGATGATAATAAACGGATTCAAATAATTTGAATACTGTTTTATAAAATCCCGACGAGGTTGCAGAAATCAAGCAGAGATCAAGAATAAACGGATACAATTATCCATAATGTGAGAAAACATGGTTAATTTGAACAGTTTTTGGAAATAGTTAAAACCACAACCGCTATTGAACTGTGGTGGGGAATTTTGATGAGCAACATGGAGTTGCTTTAATGTCATGTATAGAAGTTGTCCTAATGAAAAGAAATGGCGTTAATTACCATTTAATTCAAGCCAAACTAAACGCTATCTGTAATCGAAATATTATAGATTGTTACGAGTATCCGAAATACTTGCGAGATATACTCAAAGATGTATACAAAGAGAATTATGCTTCGATCATAGACGAGATTAAATCGTATTTAGGTGACGATCTAAGTCATGAAAAAGACATTGTCGATTTTTTTAAAATTATGGAAAATTAAGATTATCAACTGATTTTATACCTGAATAAAATCAACCGTAGATTATACAGAGCCCGATTTCGGGTGCTGTTGCGATCACGGGTGATAGGAAGAAATCACTCAAAAATTCTTTGTGTTACAGGTCGGGTGATATGACCTAAACATTTGTCTTTATGATTAATCCTTAAATCTACGTTTACCGATACTAAAATTATGGTAAATAAATTAAATGCCAAATGTAATCGTACCGAATGCGAATTTGCTGGAGAAGTAGAGGTTCCAACTGGCGGCTCATTAGCAGGTACAAAATGTCCTGCATGTGGATGGCTTTCATTGAAATATTTGCCAAGTCCACCTTCTACCACACTTTAGTTTTAAAATAAAATCACAGTAATTTGTCTCTAGTTTTCTCAATTTCCTTTTTGAGATATTTTACATTCTATGAAAGTGATGAATATGTCATGCCTTAATCTTGTAACATCATTTACCCAATTCATTATTTTTGATTTTTACGTTTTTCGTTTCGTTCTTCAGTTC
>JBAVVB010000068.1:0-2168 GCA_049697075.1 Nitrosotalea sp. | reverse complement strand
AGCAAAAATTCCCTTTGTACTTGTTAGTGAAAAAGAGCAGAGCAAGGCAGAAGAAAAAATAATTTTGATTTCAAAAAAATACAATGTTGACTTGATAGTTCTTGCAAGATACATGAGAATACTTTCTCCAAACTTTGTATGGAGATATCCAAATAGAATAATCAACATACATCCTTCCCTATTACCTGCATTCCCCGGAGCCTTTGCATACGTTCAAGCATACGAGCGGGGCGCAAAGATTGTAGGTTGTACTTCACATTACGTCACTGAAGACTTGGATCAAGGGCCAATAATATTCCAAGATGCGTTTGCAATTGATGAAGACGAGACTCTAGAATCCCTGAAAAGAAAAGGCCAGAGACTGGAAGCAAGAACACTTCTTGAGGCAGTAAAGATGCACCTAGATGGCAGGCTGGAAGTATATTGGGGAAAGGTGCATGTCAAGCCAAGACGATCTAAATGATAGCAAGGGATCTCTCAAATTCGCATCTTATCAAGCAAATAAGAAAGAAGCCTATCGCCATAATACCGGTGGGATCTACCGAGCAACATGGACCACACTTGCCGGTATCAACTGATTCTGATATTGTATCTTTCATAGCAAAAAAAGTATCAGAAAAGACGGGCTTTCTTCTTCTGCCTACCATTGAATACGGGGTATCGTTTGAGCATCACCCTTTCTTCAACTTGAGTATAAAATCAGGTACACTAGAAAAGTATCTCATTGAGATATGTGCATCACTTTGGAAAAACAAGATAAAGACAATCATAATCCTCAATGGCCACCACGGCAACCAGAAGGCGTTAAAGGAGATACCATCCAAAGTTGCCAAAATTCATGGCATCAGGCCAAAAATCTTGGTCTATTCCTATTGGCATTTCATGAAGAGAAGATTTGACCATGCAGGATTTGTTGAGACCTCAATTATGCGCGCCATATCAAGACAGGTAGACATGAGCAAGGCAGAAAAGGGGTTGGTCGAAGATGGATTATCAAAAAAGGAGCTATATAGACTAGGCAAGGCAGCAAACAAGTCATTTATTGCAGTAACGCGAAATGGCGTCTGGGGAGACCCCATCCAAGCCACTGCAAAAGAGGGAAGGAAGATTTTAGGCGAGATCATTGCATCAATCGTAAAAGAGAGTCAAACTTGCCTTACCGGAGAAAGCCGAAAATTACACCAATGAAATTTTAATATATACCCTCGATAGAGTGGGTAATAAGTGAAATAAATGTCAGTAGATATGGCAGTAAAAGTACTTGATGAAAGCCTCAACAAGGTTGTTCTTATCAAGCTCAAAGGGGGCAAAGTGATAAGAGGAAACTTGCATGGTTTTGATCAGCACATGAATCTGCTACTTGATTCTTCGGAAGAGATCCCTTCTGAAGGAGAGACAAAGAGTCTAGGAACCATAGTAGTTAGAGGAGATAATGTGGTTATCATATCTCCTCCGCCAAAGTGAAAGTACAATGACTAAAGGCACAACCTCCATGGGAGGGTACACCAAAAAACATGTCCACGTAAGATGCAGAAGATGTGGAAAGAATTCTTTTCATGCAAGACATGACAAATGTGCTAGTTGTGGTTATCCAGAGGCAAAAATAAGAAAGTACAACTGGATCAAATGGTATACATAAATTGGAAGAAATAGCTCTCGTTTTTAGTTCTCTGGCGGGCGCTTGCACTGCAGTTGCTTTAGATAAAATCCCAAAACGAAAATACAAACAGACCATTACGGTAAATTCTGTAGTAGAGGATCAATTGCATTCCTTGAAGATTGAAAAGGACATACTAACAAAAACAATTACAAGGCTTCACCATGAAGAATCAAATGTTTCAAGTGTTCAGCGAGACAAACTGCTCATTAGATATCAGCATCAACTTGGAACTATAATTGCCAAGATAGAAAAGCTAGAGACTGCAAGCAAGTATCCGGATCTTGGACCCATAGGAGACAGCTTGGTAACCCTGATGGACAACAAACTGTCAAAAATGGACCAGAGGTTGCATGAAATTTCTTCCAAGATATCAGTAAATACAGTCCAGCCTTCTGTACAGACAACCGTACAACCTGCTCAAGTCAAGCAACAAGAACAGCAAAAGCAAATCGTACAAGAAAGGCCACGAACTGAAAAGATTGAACCAAAAGCAGAGTACCAACAAGAA
>JBAVVB010000067.1:0-2531 GCA_049697075.1 Nitrosotalea sp. | reverse complement strand
CACTTGGGCCAGGCAAAGTGGTGTCATATGTTTATGCAAGACTAAGAGATTCTACACCACTGATCAAGATCGAGTTACTTGGATCAGGAATTAGTGAAAATGAGATAAAATCCCTTTTGGATAGATTAACAAAAAATAGTGTTGGAGGATATCCATACGCGTTAAAGTTGGCGCATGAGAATTGCAAGATAACTAATTCAGAGTTGTCAAGACTTGTTAGTCTATATGGACTGACAAACGAGATTGGCTCAAGGGAAGTGCTGAATTGATAATAGGTGTTGTAATTGGCGAATCAAAGCCAACTGAAGTAACCGCACAATCAGCAAAACCTCTTTCGGTTGGAGAGTACGTCATAATTGATTCACAGGACGGCAAGATTCTTGGACTAGTTGAAAAGTCTGTAATATCAAGTGACGCCCTCACAGATGTTAGAAATTTTGATGAAGCAATTGAGAGCAAAGAAGTTGCAGAGATTAATTCCAGGGACAAAAATTACAAGGTGAAGATTGGAATACTTGGATTTTTGGACAAGTTGCAAAAAGGACATGTGATAATTCCTGCAATTCCACCGCTCCCAGGAACTTCAATTCTTGAAGCAACACAACATGACTTGGGGATGATATTTGGACCTGTTGGAAATGAACGGATTAGGATAGGCTCACTCTTAAGAAATTCAAGCATTGAAGCAAAAATAAACATCAACAAAATTGTATCAAGACATTTGGCCATTCTTGCAATGACTGGAATGGGAAAAAGCAATCTTGTTTCACTCATAGCAAAACATGTTGCAACATTAAATGGTACACTGATTATCTTTGATTACCATAATGACTATGAAAATCTAGATGTTGCCAAGATGAATTACATGATGGCAAAAATAAATCCGAGGCTTTTGCCTGCAGACAAACTAGCCGAAGTCATAGAACTTCGGGAGAATGCAGACAAGCAACAAAGGGTCTTGCGAGAATCACTTACTGATTCAGTCAAGCAAGCAAAAGACTTTTGGTCATCTTTAGAAGAAAATGTTTCAGCATTTGGTCGCACTACAAAGGGCTATGCAGACAGTGCGAGCAGGGTTTTAGACAAAATAGATGATGCCAAGCATAGATTTTCAGACATACTGGACCCAGACTGTGGAGATCCTGTAGATTTGATAAAGGAAGGCAGGGTAAATGTATTGAACATAGCAGAATTAAGCGAGAGACAGGCAAATGCCGGGCTGTCATACTATTTACAAGAACTTTTACAGCACAGAAAAGAATCAGTTTGGGAAAGAAAAGGCAAGTCAACACACAGAAAAAATTACAAGTTTCTTGCACCAATATTTGTCATAATAGAAGAGGCCCATGTGTTCATACCAAAAGGGGAACATACCGACACTAAATACTGGGCCTCAAAGGTGGCAAGAGAGGGCCGCAAGTTTGGAATTGGCCTATGCGTTGTATCACAGAGACCAAGAAACATAGATCCCAATGTTCTAAGCCAGATGGGTTCTCTTGCAATAATGAAGATTGTACAAGACGATGATCAGCAACAGATAGCGTCTGCTGCAGAATCATTAAGCAAGGATCTTCTTTCTCAGCTCTCATCTTTGAATATTGGAGACGCAGTACTGATTGGACAGTGGGTAAACTTGCCTTCCATAGTACACATAGACGAAGTGAAAAGTAAAAAATCTGGCTCTGACTTGGATGCAGTATCAGAATGGAATCAGACAGACAAATTCAAAGACATTGCAAAAGAAACAACACAAGGACTAATCCAAAAAGACCTGTTGCTTGATTGAGATGATTTTCTCACATATTTCTGATACACATCTTGGTTTTGTACAATATCACTCAGAGGAACGTGAAGAGGACATTTACTCTGCGTTTAACCAAGCCATAGACACTTCAATAAAAGACCACGTCAATTTTGTGATATTTGCAGGAGACATTTTTCATGTTCCAAATCCAAGCGGCAAGGCAATTGTTGTATTGGCAAACGCCCTGAAACGATTAAGACAAAATAATATAGAGTCATTTTTCATTTTGGGAGAGCATGACATTAGCCGAATAAGATCTACTCCTGTTCCTTTTGTATACCACAATTTAGAATTTTCACGATACATAGGAAATGGTAAACCCCTTGTGTACAATGATATTCTCATAATGGGTTTTGATAAGAGACGAAAGAGTGAGATCCACACATTTGAGGACGATTTTGTCACTGCTGATCTAGCAGCAAAAAACCACCAAGGACACAAGATATTGGTTTTACATCAAGGTATTTCTGAAATCAACAAATTTGCCGGAGAGCTAAATTCTACAGACCTACCAAAGAACTTTACATATTATGCAATGGGCCATTTGCACGACCAAGAGCTAAAAAGATTCTCCCACCTAGGAGGGCCCTTGACATATCCAGGATCTATAGAAATGACATCAAGTGAGAGCATAAAGGATGCCCAGAAGGGCTTTTACCAAGTGGATACATCTGGTTCCGAAGTCATTCCAAATTGGATAAAACTGGATACTAGACCTCAGATGTCT
>JBAVVB010000066.1:0-4701 GCA_049697075.1 Nitrosotalea sp. | reverse complement strand
ACCTTATCTCGATTGAACTTTAGCTTATCGAAGATCTATCAAGTTTCTTCCCTGCTTTTCATTTTGATTCTTCTATCAAGTATAGTCATTTTACCATCTACAATAAAGCCTGCAAAAGCAATGGAGGGACTGCTTCCGCAATACGAACCCGTACAACATGTATCATCTAATCCAAATTTGTATGTGTCTGCTGAAAATCCTTTGTTCAAAAATTATTTTGCTGGACCTATGGTAATAGGGGTCATAGTGTCTGATCCAAACATGAATCAATTGAATCAAGTTTATGGTGAACCAGTAGTAACTGTCAACGGTAAAAGACTAAGAATGGAACAGGGTACCGACGGTAATTGGTATGGATACTTTGCTGATAGAAATCAAGCAATTGCCGCTGCCAACACCGCAGTACTTACTGGTAAAGGGTTGAATTTTGGTGGCTTCTGTGGACCAGATGGCTCATTCTCACCAAAATCTGGTCTTGATTACTCGGAGACTGTAGGATTCACGATTGCCAGAGGTGGATTTGGTTCAATCAATGATACTAATAACGGCGGTGCCAAAATTAGTTCATCGAATCTTCCAGCGTGCACAAACGTACAGGGAATACTTACCACAACCCAAATGGAACATGTGATAAGAGAAAACGAAACTCTTAACAAAAATGTAGATGGTTTTGCAGCTAATACTGTAGAAGAAAATGTCTGGCCAGTAATTCAGCTATATGATTTTTCAGCATTTCCAACTCCAGTAACAGTTGATTATCAAAATGCGGGGGGAGATCAAATGGTCAACTTGATTTTTGACAGAATTCCGTCTAATCTAATTCATGTATATGCTGATAGGACTGGTTTTCCACAGGGCGCACAAGTTCAGGGCGACTTGCTTGATCCACAGCTAAACATTGATCCAACATCTGAAGACTCATGGACATGGGGAGCTTCTATGACTAACAGCTCGCTGTACTACATGGCTTTTGATAGTAATGGTAATCCAGATGCAGATGGTACAATAGCAATGCAAAATCTCATTGGTAACTTGACTACGTTTATGTTCAACCATAACGGAATAGTGACCGAAAACCCTGCTCCGCAGGGAGTGGTTGTAGCACAAGAACAAAGTAATGGAATTCAAACATTAATTTTTGATAATGATGGACATCTGCGTACTAGGTCGATTAGCGCTGAATCTATACCAGTCACTGCATGTGAAGTTGAACCTAATACTGGTATTTTTGGAAGTTATGATACGGGAGGCATTGCGGACGCTGTAATACTGGAAAACGCACCACGTGATAAATCATTTACTGTGACATATAATGATGTAACATATAGTATAGTGGTGAAATATTATGATGGAAAATTAACTATTGGCCCTCTACCGTAAATTAGGATGTAACATAATTCGTAAAAAATTCAAACAAAATTAATTTTCACATATCTGGACAATTTAATATGTCAAGTTGTTATCTCTGAAAGTCTATTCTTTTCTTTTGCAATTTTAATCTCACGTGCTATGCGGCGTCCCATACTCATCGGTTCATCATAAATGAATGTAGAATAGGGTGAACCATCCACGTAAAGGTTCGTGCCTGCCACTATTCTGGCTGAAAACTCGAATGTGGTAAATTTCCCATTTTCATCATATACGCCTTCTAGACAAAACGGCCCTGTCATGCCACCCGGAGGTACTAATCTTTTTGCCGCTTCAACGAATCTTTCACCCATTGAATAAACTTCGTCTAGAAGAGACTCTCTTAATACTAACGGGCTATTTCCCACTACATTAAAAGAAGGTATCTTGTTGATGTTCATCTGTTGAGGTGATGGAATTCGTCCAAGGCCATCTATGTCAGATTCATATCTTCTATCAACGCCAAAGAATTCCATAACATCACTTACTGGTGAATAAAAATATTGCAGATATGCAGAAACACCAAAAGCATATTCTTGAAGATATAGATCATTATCTCCTTTGATGATTCCTTGAGCAATTAACTGATCTCTTTTCTCCTTGTAATCTTTTTCATTTGTGGTTAAAAAATATCCTTTTCCACCTGCAGCACCATGCCTCTTTGCTATTGTTAAACCATTGATATCTTTAGGATTTGAAATAGATTTAGGTATGTGTAAATTGGATTCAACCATGAGTTTTTCTTTCATGTCTCTATTAGACTCCCAACGTAGAATCCACTTATTTCCAAATATGGGAATCTTTATTGATTCTATTTCAGATGAGGACATTTGTGAAATTAAAGTTCC
The DNA here is from genome assembly GCA_049697075.1 of Nitrosotalea sp. Lineage (GTDB taxonomy): Archaea > Thermoproteota > Nitrososphaeria > Nitrososphaerales > Nitrosopumilaceae > Nitrosotalea. The sequence continues at coordinate 2,446 of JBAVVB010000066.1, read as the reverse complement.
GTGTGGTATGATTATTGTATCGGATTCATTAAGTTGGGACAAACATTTCTGATCTAAAATTTCAGAAAACGATTTCACTAGTATGAATTTGTCTATAAAGGAAAATCTTCTATATAGTTTCTCTCGTTTTTGTTCACAAATTAATAAAGTTGTAAAACCTTCATCTTTTGCACCTTTCAAAACTTGTAATGCACAATGGGAGCCAAGCGTTCCAATAGATGTCATATCATGTTTCTAATATTAAGTGGTATTTATGAAAGTTCCATAATAGATTGTTCTGACATGAAAGTAAATACCTCATCGATTAATTCCATTGATAATTCTGATTTAAATTCTTGGGGGATGTTCTTTAAGACAAAATCTATTATAGATTGATGTTCCGGAATTTTTCCGTCTTGCATTCTAGATGAATATAGGATTATTGCGTGAGACACGGCAATTGCAGTTTTTTCCCTTTTTGATAATCCCATGTTATTTAAAATTAGAAGTTTTAATTTGAGCCTTGTGGAAATAATTAGATTTGGTAACGGTATAAACCTCTAATTGTAAAAACTTTGAATAAATCGCAATATGTGAGAAATCAATCATACTAGATACGCATTATGTGTTAATTACATCCTAGTCTTACATTGTCATATACTTTTGATGATAAAACAAATTCTATATGAATTTTGTCTTTTTATTTATATAATTATAAAACTTTTGTAAGTTATGTAGAGAATAAAGAGAATATTGTATTGTTAATGCAAATTTTTACACTTTGTATGTGATATAAGAAATTACGAATTTGAATTCGATAGTTTTGGTAAAACTATCTGTTATTCACCAAAATAGATAAGTAGAAGATCAATATAGAAAAATTAGGCAAATTTTCATGAATGCAATTGGTAAAGTAGTAGATTACGAAAAAATTAGCCTCGTTCTTCCAACGCAAAATATTGAAACCATACAACAGATGAGTAATGTCTTATCCATTTTATCCAAATTGGATGCATTAGGAATTTTTGTGTTGGCAAAAGATGGCCTAAAATCAGAATTAGACACACCACAAAAAATAGGTCTTACTAAGAAACAATACTATACAAGATTGAAGCAACTATACGATCTTAATTTGATATCTAAAAAAGGAAATGCGTATGTGCATACAAGCTTTGGAGATTTAGTTTACAATGAACACATAGTATCTTTTCTTAACACCATGTCTAACATTAAAGAGCTAGAAATGATAGATGTGTTAAAGAAAAGTTCAAAGTTTGACAATAATGAAATATTGGAATTCCTATCGCGAATCAGTCCTTACCATCGTTCCGAATTGGCACAAATCTCGGCTCAGAAGACTTTTGTTGTCAATACGTTTGATGGTATGGTATCAAAAGTATTAGAAACAATAGAATTTGCACAAAATGAAATACTTGTTGCATCAAGATTTACTAATGATCTAATAATCAATTCAATTTTAAAGAAGTCGACCACTGGTGTAAAAGTAAAGATTTTGGCAGACACAAATACTGTTAGAGGATTTTTTAACAATAGTGGGAAAACAACTACTAAAAATGATAAGAATGAATCCGAAAGAATCTCGGTAGTGGCAAATCCTTTCTATCCGTCAAATGTAGAACGAAGATATATGGATACGCCATTTTCATTACTTGTTGTTGACAGTAAAAATATAGGTATAGAAGTAGTGGATAACTATAACCCAAAAAAGTTCATGCTGTCAATTCATGTGGAGAATCAAACCCTTGCACAACAAATTAAAATATCCTTTGATAAATGGTGGGAAAGTGCAAGTCTGATGCATCCGCAACCCCTGCCTGAAATTGATAAAAATTCATAATTTTATTTGATTTGTAGAAAGGCTTTTACAGTTTTTCCTCAGAAGGAGTATCATTTGTTTCTTATGGGTCTGTTCAGAATAAAAAATTTATATGAGAATTCCAATGATAAGCGCAAGTTGAAGACCATAATGAAGAAACACCGCCTTTTTGTGTCTTTTTCTTACATATTTACAGTCGCTCATTTTTAAAAATAAAGGTTTGAGAATAAACAAAGATATGACTGCAAGAGACGTTAAGGCTATTGGAGTTGCTATGTTGAAATCCCATCTTTCATAAAAACACCAAAACAGTATTGCAATAACAAATGGTATGGTTACTGCAATCCATACTGTGTTTTTTTGACCTATTACTATTGGTATGGTTCTTCTGCCGTTGTTTTTATCCCCTGGGTAATCTGCCAAATCATTGATTGGAGAGGTTACAAAAATCAACATCATGAACATTATTGCAGGGATGATCGTTTTTTCATCAAATACACCTATTGTACTTGATCCTATCATAGAGGTAAGAAAGCCACCGATTGCAATTGTAACTGTTTTAATAACAAATCTATCCTTTAGTGAAACTTTTGGAATTGAATATAGTAGACCTACAACTAAATATGATAT
>JBAVVB010000065.1:0-3202 GCA_049697075.1 Nitrosotalea sp. | reverse complement strand
AACTTGGGCTGTGCCAAAATTGATAACCTGTACAGAGAGGTGCATTATTCCACCGCCCTCTATTTTTTCACTGGCTTGCTGGATTGCTAATCCGTTATCTTCTGCAATAAAATCAAGCGAATTTTTTTTAAAATCTGAAATTGCGCTTGTGGTATAAAGCGAGTAGGCAATGGTAGAAATGCCGATCATTAAGCCAATTATTACGAAAAACGATCTTTTCATTTAGGTTGCCATCTATTGGGCATATCTAAGCGTAATTGTCCTTGCACTGCAATTCAATTCAGGTTTTATGTTAAACATCTTTCCAAAGATTATTTCAAGGATTGTCTTGTGGTATAATGACCAGTTTTTGCCAAGATCATGCTTCATGACATATGTGTGAGTGGTATTTTCTACGATGTGGCTTGTTTGCACCGACGAGTTTATCATCTGCATCTCAAACCATGCCATGAAGGACTCGACGTCGATCTTTCCCTTCATGAACAATGCCATATCCCTTGCATCATCTTTGCCCATGGTACAGGCAAGTCTAGTTACTTCTGCCTCTGTCAAGTTCTCAAAAATTTTAATGAAGACGGACTTGGTGATACCGACAAACCCTATCTTTGGCTGATATACATCCCATTCTAAAAAGCGCTTAAAGGCTTGACCAGCAAGGGTGTTTGTACTTACTTCCTGATTCTCAGATTCAAGACGAAGTTTGTTGAGAAGTTCTTTGTCTATTCGAAACGTGATAGTAGCCGTCCTTTTGAACTTGGCAACCACACTCATACATATCTTTCATGTATGATGTATTTAGGAAATGATTAACATTGTTAAGCAGTTTTTTGACAGAAAATTTATTGTGTACATATGTATTTGATATTTGTACCAAAAATCTTAAAATGCTTCTGACAAGATACAAGATTTTTTGATTCTGGGTAAAAGTCAAGAATTACATACGGAATATAGCGTATGGCCTTGAGATTGCTAAACGGCTTTCTTGCTATCCATGCTAAAGACACTATGATTACACCTACGAATGCATCTTCTAATATGGGAAATATTGTTCTCTCTTTATCGGACATCATTACAATACAGTGGAACAAAGATCGCAGTAACTACTTTTTCATCAGGAGTCAGTACGATACAAGCTGGAGTCATGAATGCCAAACAGGAAGATGCAGATTTTACTAGTGATGCCACCTATCACATTCGCACTATAGAACAACCTGCTTCTGGGACATTTGATGTGGAGGGTCAGGCACAGGCATATGATGTGGGAGGCGCACCAGCCTTTACAACCACACCTGTTGCAGCTGCCAATGTATCCAATACAACAGCAGGCGGCATATCCGGCATGGTCATGTATGGCATGGCAGCATTTGGAGGAGGCATTGCAGTATTCATATTCATCTGGAGCAACAAAAAGATGAAAAGCGATAGAGATAGAAAACCTGATGCGCCATGGGGACCTTTACAATACGAGGAAAGACAACAATGGGCTGACAAGTTTGATGGTGCAGTAAAATCAAACACTAGTGTTGCGATAATAGAAAAAGAAAAAGATTGGCTATGCTTCAAGTGCGGATACTATACGCTCACAAGTCAAGATCACTGCTCAAACTGTGGAGCTGCGCGACCTACTTAGACATACAATTCAATTCCATAGAATTTACGGACAGACAGTAGAATGTTGGTAGAATATTTGGCACAAACTCAAAGCGTACTATCTGCATTGAAATGGAATGGCTATAAAATACCATGACTATGTTTAGAGATATTTTGGCATACCGCAGTATGTGAGTATGCAATAAACAGAAGTTATATTTTGATTAACAAAGTTATGTCTCACTAATATGGTATGATGATGTATACCGCACATGGTAGTCGAAATATCCAGCAAAAATACAAAGATGCATGCAATTTTTGTGATGGTGTGCATGACTAGTCGGTTGTCATAGCGGTAGTAGATAATTGACTCGACATGAAGTCTTCACTCGACCTTTTCAAGTCCGGATTAAAGCAGTAATGAAAGACATGAGATACTTACTGGTCATTGCCTTAGTTGCAGTTCTTTTTGAGCCAACAGCATATTGCCAATTATATCCCATTCAAACAAATACAGCTGATACAAACTCGAAGAATCTGACATTTCCTCAAATAGCATATACGCAAGATAATAGATACGAAGTGGACCTGACATGGGAACCACATGATATATTGACTGATAAAAAAATCATATTCATTTTTCAATTCTACGACCATGAAACCGGTGCCATCATACCAAACGTAGATTACCAATTTGTCATATCGCAAAACGGTAAGGAACTTGTAAGAATTCCTGGAACAACTCTGGAAAGCGGGGATTACAAATATTTTGCTTTTGACAATCCTGGACCTGTAACCATAAGCCTTGAAAAAATAGCAGACAAGGATCTGTCTGTGTCTTATACTCACACTGTTTATCTAAATCCACATACTGCAGAGCCTGTCATTATAGTACAGCCTCCTCCAAACATGTCCGATAAAGAGAGAGCGATATTTCCCATATTAGAAGATGCATTCGTAGGTGTAATCATAGTGTCTTTAGCATGGATAGCAAGAGATAGGATAAAGAGCATGTTAGCAAAGATTGATCTTTAAAAATAATAGGCTTTTCATGTGTGGCCTAAAACTAGTCAGATGTACTTGAGGTCTGCAAACTATGAAGTCTAGACCGATCATTATTTTGCTAGTTGCAATAGCGATAGCAACTGGACCATTTGGGGTAAAACATGTATCTGCTCATCTTTATGGATTGAACTTTCAAGAGGTACAAAACAACATGCATGGTATAAAGATGGAGTTTGGTCAAACTCCGATTACTGTACAAACCGGAAAAAATGCTACATTAGCATTTAGTGTACAGAATCTTACTGGAAGTCACATAAGAAATTTTCTTGCAATTGTTACCATTACATCAGCAGATCCAAATCAACACATTCCAATCTACAGGTTTAAAGGTAAGGTGAGCGACGGCGATTTTTCATTTGTTTATAAATTTCCAAAAGGTGGGCATTATCTGATAGCATTGAGAGTAGATACAACAAGATACATCACGGTAGCGCCTTTTCATCTGTTTGTCTGGTCAGAAAGATACGACATATTGGAAATATTGTCAAGTGTGGCATCATTTTTAGAATATGTTGCTCCCCTTGGTGGGGGATGCGTAATATTTGGC
>JBAVVB010000064.1:0-2787 GCA_049697075.1 Nitrosotalea sp. | reverse complement strand
TACAAGTAGGGTCACCTACCACTGCTTTTCGTATGTCTACTCCTTTTTTATTTCCCACAAATCTCTTTATACCATATTCTTTTTTGAATGATTTTTCATCAAACGGTTCCCTGGCAATTACACCAAGTTCTTCTTTTGTAAAATTATCAACTTCCCTATACCAATCTTTAATGAGAATTAGTCCATTTTTGTCACGCAGTGTTTTCAATGCACCAATCAGTCTCCAAGCCGGATTTTCAATTAGAACAGCTAGACTTGAATGAGCATCGCGAATAGATTCCTGTACAGAGAGCTCAACATACAACAGACCTTTCATGCCAAGGCTAATTACAGGCCTGTCTTTTTCGTCAACATATCCAAATTCCCATATTATGCCATCGCATGACAGTTTCTTTTGGTATCTTTTCAGATATTCTTCAACATGCATACTGCCAATTTCTTCTTCTCCTTCAACTAGGAATTTTATGTTGCATGGTACGTCTCCTGTTGTTTTGATAAATGCCTCAACTGCTTTGATTCTGGTGATTAGTTCTCCTTTATCATCAGCCGAACCACGACCGTAGATTTTGTTACCTCTTATCTTGCCGCTAAATGGCTTGTCATTCCACAATTCAAGAGGCTCTTCTGGTTGAACGTCATAGTGATTATAAAATAAGATTGTTTTGTGCGGATTTTTCTTTGACCTGACTTCGCCATAAACTACAGGCGGGATGTTTTTATCCAGTCGCAGTATTTCTGCTTTGATTCCAGATTGACCCATTATTCTAACTACTAATCTTGCGCATTCTTCCAATCCCAGATTTTTTGCAGAGATGCTTGGTTGTTGAATTAATTTCTGCAAGTCAGAAATTAATGCCGGCATGTTTTTGTCTACATATTGTTCTTGCATGCAAAATCACTTTATTCTATCAAATGACTTCATTGCTGCTGGAATAAAATCCAAGAGGTCTGTTGCTACAATATGCAGACCGTTTTTCTTTTGTGCCAATGCACCTGCTTTTCCATTTATGAATACGGCACTAGATGCCGCCTCTACAGGTTTCCGGTTCTTTGATAGCATTGCAGCGACTATGCCAGAGAGGACGTCTCCCGTGCCACCCACAGTCATTGATGCCAAGTTCTTTGGATTCAGAAACGTTTGTGACCCATCTGAAACAATGTCAGTTGGTCCCTTGAGCAGCACAGTTATTCCATTATCTTTTGCATGTTTTTGCACCATCGCAGTTCTTTGTTTTACATTGTCCGAAGGAATCTCCCCAAACAATCTTTTGAATTCACCAGCATGAGGAGTGACTGTGACTTTTTTATCTTTGATTTCAGGAAGAATTTCAGGTATGAGAGCACTTGCGTCAAGAGATAGCATGACTGCTCTGTCAAGTAGGTCTTTTACCAGCATCTTTAGTGCCTCCCTATCTTGGATCCCAAGTCCCATGCCAATAGTTGCAGAATCAAGTTCTTTTGGAATTATTCCGACCAATTTTCTAGCTGCGCCTCTTGTAAGCTTGACGTCAACTAATGGAATTACAATAAGATTTGGTGAATATGCCCTTGTGGAGGTCACATGTGTTTTAGGCACACACGTGTAAACTAGATCAGTTCCGGCTCTAAGTGCTGCCAGTGATGAAAGAATTGGGGCACCGTGATACAGGTAACTGCCTCCAACAACTAACACTTTTCCGTTTTCTCCCTTTCTTGACAAAGATTTTCTTGGAGGAATAAAATTTTTTACAACAGTAGCCTGCAGAATTTTGGCCAACAAATGTCCTATTTTTTCACGCCGGATAAACCTTCGTCTTCTACAGATTCTTCATCTGGCGTATCTTTAGTTTCTATAATGGGTATTACTTTTCTAAGATTTTTTGTCGTGGTAACTTTCCGAGCAAATGCGACATATGTAGTGTGCCCAATACCTCGAAAAGAATGGCGCGTCTTACCGTCTCTGGCTTCTATGGTTCTCACAATCTGTTCAGTAAACTCTAGATCAAAAAAGTCATTTTCTCGCAATGCTGCTGCAAGTTTCTCAAGTTGATTCATTGTTGGGCATATTGCTACAAAATATCCACTCCCTTTGAGCATCTTTCTTGCTTGAGGAACTACTGTCCATGGATCTCCCAAGTCCACTACAACCATATCTACATCGGTTTGTGGCACTTTTTTGGTATTTTTTATATCCAACTTTTCCATTGTGACATGTTTTGAGATTCCAGCTTTTTCGATGTTTTTTCTTGCTATTGCCATAAAGTTTTCGTCTACGTCATATGTGTACACATGACCACGCGGTTTTACTATACTTGCAAGAAAAGTAGTAAGCGAGCCACTTCCAGTTCCAATTTCAACAATTGTTTGTCCGCTTTGCAATCCTGTTCTTGCAGCAATGTAACCTAGATCTTTTGGATAAACTATCTGGGTGCTGCGCTGACTTTTCATAACATAATCGTATACAGTTGGCTCTAAAAGATAGATTATCTTGCCTTTGTTGGTCTTGATTGCACTTCCATATTCTTTACCTATTACTTTTTTATGATCAATAATTCCAACATGCGTATGGAATTGTTGTTTTTTTGATACTTTCATCAGCCATTTCTTTGAATCATCATAGAAGAACAACACATTGTTGTTTTGTTTTATTTTCTTCACAACTAGACCTTATTGGATATAGATAATAGTATTTCCAAATTTCAGGGGTACAATTACATCCTATGCGGTGCATCAATGCCAAGCAAAGAAAGCGCCTTGACTAGAGTTTCTTTAAATGACCATACAAGACAAAGCCTTGCGTTTATCATC
>JBAVVB010000063.1:0-5325 GCA_049697075.1 Nitrosotalea sp. | reverse complement strand
GAATACAGTTCTAATTCATGCTTAATTGCATTATTGACTTTACCGATGTATATTTCAAAGTCTTTTATGAGTGGATTTATCTCGAAATTCTTTCTATCCAAGAATTACACTAGCAATCGTAAATCACGGTTAGGATATTAATGCTTTTGAGAGTGGTGCTCCAGCCGGGATTTTCATCATTAAGAATTTGAACCCGGGTCGGAGGATTGAAAGTCCCCCATGCTTGACCGGTCTACACCACTGGAGCCTGACCTGCATCCTGTTTCTTATCCATAAAATCCTTTTGGAGTCATTCAAAAGATTTTTTTAGTACTGAATTTTGATAAATCGCATGAGCCCACTCATTCAAAGAATTGATAAAATCATTGAAGAACAAAGTCTCCTAAAACACAAATTCTATGTAATGTGGAATGAGGGAAAATTATCTGTTGAATCCCTTAGTGGCTATTCAAAAGAATACTTTCAGTTAGTAAAATCTGTTCCTTCCTTTGTTGGAGCAGTAATGAAAAACAGCCCGTCTGACCTGCGAGAAAAAATATCAGTAAACCAAAATGAAGAATATGAGCATATTGAACCTTGGACAAAATTTGCAGGTTCCTTAGGAATCTCACATGACGAAATACAAAATTACATGGGTCTTGATAAGACAAGACAGGCAGTATCTAACCTATCTGCATTGATGACTTCCTTTGAAGAAGGTGCAGCAGCAATGTATGCACTAGAGCAAGAAATTCCAAAGATTAGCCTCTCAAAGATTGACGGTCTGAGGAAATTCTATGGTATATCAAACGATGACGCAATTGAATATTTCAGAATTCATACTGAGGCAGATATTAGACACGCGGCACTGTGGAGAAAAGTCCTCGAAAACTCACCAGCATCCAAAGAAGACGATCTAGTTCAAATTGCTAGCAAGTCAATGGAATCTCAGAATCTCTTATTGGATAGTTGCTATCAAGCATATTGCTAGCTCTATACTATTTTATATCACATACCGAATTGTTCTGTCGTTGGGCCCATAACTCAGCTTGGTAGAGTAACCGGCTCATAACCGGTGAGCCAAGGGATCGAAGCCCTTTGGGCCCATCAATTTAACTCAATTAATTTTTGTTATGTGTTCTAAAGTTAAACTCGATTTAGTAATTCTACTTTAACACTTGTTTGAACCATGAAACCAATTTTAAAATAATCAGTTAACTATCTTGATTTGGCTGCAATGAGGAATCAGAGTTATGGCTGAAAAGAATGATGTAAAGGCATTTGTCTGAGCTGCCAATAATCTTAAAATGAATCTGATAAATTTGACACAAATAACATAGTCATGAAACGGTACAGAGTATATATAAAGCCCATATATAAACAGCGGAATGCCTCAAACAAAACCCATCGTCAGTATTGAAAATGTTGTGGCATCTGCTTCAGTTGATCAACGCATTGATCTTAACGTTATCACTCAAACTTTTCCTGACGTTGAATATCATCCTGATCAATTTCCAGGTCTTGTCTTTAGAATAAAATCTCCCAAGACTGCAACACTGATCTTTAGCTCAGGTAAAATGGTCTGCACCGGTGCAAAATCTGAAGAACAATCAATCAAAGCAGTGCGAACTGTAGTCCAAAAATTAAGAAAAGGAGGAATTAAGATAAAAAAAGATGCGGTAATAGTAATCCAAAACATAGTGGCCTCAGCCAGTCTTGGAGGAAGAATACATCTAGAACAGGCAGCAAGAAGCCTGTCTAGGAGCATGTATGAGCCAGAACAGTTTCCTGGTCTGATACACAGAATGCTTGATCCCAAGACCGTTATCTTGTTATTTGCCTCAGGAAAATTGGTCTGTACCGGAGCAAAGAAAGAGTCTGATGTATACCGGTCGGTACATAATCTACACACACTACTTGAAGAAAAAGAACTAATGATATATGAAAGCTAGCTGTGCGATCTTTTTTGTCTTTATGTCGGGTTCATTTGTTTTTTAATTCGTTCAAACGTTTGCTCGTCAAGTAACTTCTCATCATGTAATATACTTGAAATCTGCATCACATCCATAACTTCATGTAATCTTACACCTTCTGAAGCCAAAAGTTCTCTTGCGCCTTCGAATCTATTTACTATCACAAACGCATCAGTTACGATCATTTTGGCATCCTTTAGTGCCCTGATGGCATTAACTAGGGACTGTCCTGTTGTTCCCACATCATCAACAAGTAGTATCTTTGTTCCTTGTATTATCTTCCCCTCAATTAAGCTACCCGTGCCATAGTCTTTTGGTTTTTGCCTGATGTATACAAGTGGCTTTACTGTTTCTATTGCTAATGCAGAAGCTATCACAAGTCCAGATGTTGGTACCGATGCAATACAATCAAAACTATCCAGGCCAATTTTTTCGGCTATGGCGTTTTGAAGATGTTTTATCATCTTTCTAAATTGGTGTGGAAAACTTGGTATTATTCGAAGATCAATGTAATATGCACTCTTCTTTCCGCTAGAAAGGTTGAAATCTCCAAACTTTATGGCAGTACTTTCCTGTAAAAATATTGCAAATTCTTTGACAAAATCCACAGCAAAATTTACCGAACTAGATTTATTTTAACTGTCCCATCGGTATGGTATGCCTGAGATTTGGCTTAGCTACGGCCCAACAGAGGTTGTATTGGACATAAAGGCTGAGAACCTTGAGAGACAAATAGGACTAGAGGGCACAAATTTGAGCGATTCTGACATTGTCTCAAAATTGCAGTCAATAGATCTTACAAAACCAACCGAGATTGTTATTTTGGAATCAACAAAAGCTGTTCAAAAAATAATCTTCGGCCTGTTACAAATTTGTAATCAAAAATCACTTCCAAAACCCCGAATTCTTGTAGATAAATCAAATCTACATCTTGTTAAAAACATGTTCTCCGATCCTTCAATATTAATTTCCGAATTTAACAATTCTCAGCTAACAGGTACAAATCTTATGTTTGTCGGTGAAATGGAATTTGATGGATTGTTTGGATATAGCACGGTATCTACAAAATTATTGCGGAGGTTTGGAAAAGAGCAGATGTTGGAGGCATATGAAAAGAAAACTGGAAACATCCCACATCCAGGAGAGGATCTGTCAACTATTGAGGTAGCAAAAAAATTCACAGATGGGTTTGAGATATCATCACTTGAAGTGGTTGCAAATTCATCAGGGGTAGTTGATGTATATGCAGGACATCCGTCTTCTACCATGGCACTCTCAAAATCTCTGTCTTCTGCAGTGATAAATGATGTAGGTAAACATCGTGTATTGTTTATCAGCACTGGCAAGGAAGCAAGCAATGAAACATTGAACAGATCACTTTCTGCATTGTGGAATTGTGCAAATGCTGTAAAAGAAGAAGGTCTTGCAATACTCTTGGCTGAATGTAAAAATGGATTGGGGGCAGAAGCCATTCTTCAATATGCCGAAGGCAGCATGAGCTTGGACCGATTAAAGAGTCCTGCCAAGTATGTTGATGGCATGGAAAACCTTCTTTTCCTAACTGAGATTCAAAAACTATTCAAAATTGGGATTGTCTCTGTATTGCCACATTACTATGGCAAAGACAAGCTTGCAATGATTCCATTTGGAGGAACCAAAGAATCAATGGAATATGTACTCAAAACATATGGTGAGAGACAAAAGGCTGTCATAGTATCAGATGGCTCGCGTGTTCTACTGAGGTAATATGGAAAATGGAAGAGGTGCACAAAGAAAAGCTAGAATCATAACAAATACAAATATTTTTTTTCTTTTTGAGGAAAGTGGTGATATGTCGTCTAGGGGTTTTACATCTTGACTTCTCATGCTTAACGCCAATACAAAAAATGCCATTATGAAATATCCAGTAGCGGCAAGTATTCCTATGCTAACATAAGTGAGAATCTTATGCCATTTTATTCCAAATGTTGCTCGTGTCATGTGACCGCCGTCAAGCTGCCATGCTGGAAGAAGATTCAAGAAAGTAATGAGAAATCCAAACCAAGCTGCTAACAAAACTGGTGACATGATGAGTTCTTTTCCTGGTATGTGTTTGCCTGCAAGAGCAATTGTCGCATCCATGAGAATACTTGAGTGAATATCTACAAGTCCTTGTTTTGCAGATAATTCCTGAACAGACGAAATTGGTATCAAAGGAGAAATGGATGCACCATATGTTGAAACAAGTATAGCAACAATAAGACCTGCTATGGGTCCTGATATTCCAACATCAAAGAGTATGTTTCTATTTATGATTAGACCACGTGACATGATAAGAGCACCAAATGTAGGAATAAATCCAATTATTGGAATTCCTGGAATAAAATATGGCCAGCTGACTCTGAGTTTATGTTTCTTTGACGCTATGATATGGCCTAATTCATGGATACCAAGAATCCCCATCAATGATATTGTATAAAAAATTGCTATGGAAAGGGGGTCTCCAATCTTTGCAATCGAATTTGTAGATACTGCACGATAGTATCCATCTATCATGACCGTCACGATGGTTCCAGCAAACAGTACACGGGGAATCCATGACCTTCTAGCTGTAGGAGGTTGAAATCTTGATATTATGATAAACGTACCGTTCGAATTTTTCTCTAGTCTTGCGATGAGATTTCTCTGTTCCATATTTTGTGCAAGTTCTCTGAATTTTTCTGTTACAATTACTTCATTTATCTCAATTTCCAAATACCTAACAGTTTGGTTTATTCCTTTTATGGTACAAAAAGTAGAAACAATAGGTATGACCTCATCTATAGTTGGCGCACTCAATCAATACCTCTGTAATCCATTTACATTAATTCTTTTATTTGCTTAAAGTTAAATAATTAATAATTCAAGTATTCTCATATGCAAGTGGCTCTCAGAGACATTGGTAACTGCGTAATTCGAAGATGTGATCCCTCTGATATAATCCCTGTAATGGAGATCAATCTGAAAACTCTGCCGGAGCACTATTCGGATTATTTCTATGAAAGCTTACTTGCTGAGTTGCCAGAGGCATTTCTTGTGGCTGAGGCTGAGCAAAAATTAGTTGGATACATAATGTGTAAAATTGAATATGGCTTTTCAAATTTCAAAAAACTCGGGTTTGTGAAAAAAGGCCATGTTGTCTCTATTGCAGTTTTGCCTGACCATAGGCAGAAGGGAATTGGTAGGGCACTAGTTGAAGAGGCTATAGTAGGTGTAAAAATAAAGAAATCAGACGAACTGTATCTTGAGGTGAGATGTAGTAATAATGAAGCAATAAAACTGTATGAGAAACTTGGTTTTATAATAAAACAGAGATTAAAGGCATACTACAGAGACGGTGAGGACGCTTATCTTA
>JBAVVB010000062.1:0-5912 GCA_049697075.1 Nitrosotalea sp. | reverse complement strand
GACTTGGGGTTCTATTAAGCAGAATAAAAGTACGTGGAAAACTGTCTCAAAAAACTAGATTTGTACCGACTCCCATTGATTTGTACTAATTGAGAGAGGGATTGAGGTCTGATTCTGTGTTGTGATTTTAAAAGATTGACTAATAATTTGAAGATCCAAAGAAGAAATTTGTCTATTTGTATCAGGATCGACGTTTCCAGTAGCCATCATATCTTTGTAATAATCACAATGTCCCACTCCAAGCACATGTCCAAATTCATGTAGTATAACTGATCTAATTTGCTCTGGAGTTCGGATCCTAGGCACCCCATGTATTTGCTCGGAAAAATTATCCATATTTGGAATATCAGGCCCATGACATTTTGCTATAAATACTTGGGCTCTACCTATTCGCCCCATTACTGGTTCAAATTGAGTTCTGCCGTTAGATGGGTTAGCAAACCACCATCCTACTATAATATCTTCATTACCAGTTACAATTTCAGATACATCTAAAACAATCTCAGCTAAGTTACTGAATTCATTATTCTCAGTACCAAATCTATTAAGAGTCTTTTGCCAAATCTCAATAGATTCTATTGCAAGATCATGATATTGTCTAGCACTCACCAGATTTGTTGCCCTCGTGTCGACTATTCCAACAGTAAGTCTAGTTTTATTCCAATAATTTGGAAGAGCTACAATTACAATTTTATCCGTGCTCATAATCTCTACTTTTTTGTATTAATAATAAAGACTTGCACCTATTGTAAATCTTGAATTTCTTCTCCGTCTCGTACATATCCAAATGGGATTTTGATTTCAATATTTCCTGAATACGTTTGATATTGTTCTATCTTCTGCTTATTCTTCTCTTCTTTGTCAGTCCACCATTTCGCTACTAAAAAACCAATTAACCATTCAATCATGGTTGTATTACACTAATCTAGAATAAAACGGATGCTAAACAAAGTTAGTTGCTAAGACTGGTTAATTCTTAAAACCATCTATATGATCTAACCACGTATAATTGTGAAGTTTGAACCGTTAAGAGAAGATGGGTATGCAAGAAGTGCACCAGATGATTGACCATTTGAAGTCATACTTAGATTCACATGTTGGAAATCATTTATGCTACCAAACTTCTCTCCTATTTGGGCAGTTGCATTAGTAAACGTAGCACTTCCAAATTCAGGCAGACTTGTTGCAAGATCACAAGAACTCAAAGGACTAGATGGACAGCGCCTTTCTATTATCCAGTCCGCGGTAAGCAAACTTGAAGAAAATTTAGTATGAAATACACTGGAGAATGGTGTGATTCCTGCTTTCTTCTTAGTTTCGTCTGTGATGAGAATTGTCCATTCTTGAGTTTTTCCCTCACATGTGTTTTGTTTGAAAACTTCTGTAGAATTTGGTTCACAGCTAATCACTGCTGTAACTGTATCGCCAGCATTAACTGACATCAAAGGTGTTTCATAATTATCGGGATAAATTTCGTACCATGCAGTATAGTTTAATGTTCCCAAAGAATTTCCAGAATCTGTTCCAACCTGAATGAGCGATTCATCAGTGGATCCATCTATGCTAGCATATCCTCCAATGCCTATCCATTGTGCTAAATCAGTAGTGGTAACTCCTATTCCATTTGATGCCGGTATTGGTACGACCTGCCAAGAAGCTGAAACCTGTCCGACTGTAGGTTGGGGATTATCCAAGTCTGATTCGACAACGTATCCCGCCCAATTCTGACCTATAGTTGGAGATTTCAAATTCAGGTATGATTGTCGCAAATTCAATAAAGAACCGTATATTTTGCAACTACTAGATGCTACTTGTAATAGTGCAGGATTACTACAATCTTGCTGAATTGTGTCCACGATTGCATTACAGATAGGTGAAGCAGATGTAGCACATCCGTTTGAGCTATAGTTGTCTAAGGTATTTGCATATGATTCTCCTAAACTTGATGGATTTGCATCTGTTGGTTGAGGTGTATTTTGTGGTACGGTTGTTTTTGGTGCCGCAACACCAATAATGACAAAAATAAAGAATACTATACCAAACACAATTCCTACTTTTTTCTTTATACTCATTTTTTTCTTAGTATGAGTTGTCCTGTTTTGGATTAAATCTGGTAGAGTTGTTTCGTAATTCCTCTTTTCGGTAGTTAGGTATGTTCGAACCAGCCCTTCAACGTATTTTCTATCAGATGGATAGATGATCTGCCTTTTTTCGAATGTTTCTATGATGCTCATTAATCTTGGAGTATCGCCAACGTCTAGACTTAGTAATTTGTTTATGTCATCTATTATGCTGCTCAATTAGTTGCGTCACTTACCTTTCTTTAGCGAGTGAAATTATTCCGCCAATAATTAACAAAATAAAGGGAAGAATACCAAAACCGCCTCCCCCCACTAATGCAAGAATACTTGCAATTATAGAAAGTATTCCACCGGCTGTTCTGCCAATTGAACCACCTATTATACCAAGAATGCCTCCAACAAAACTCAGCAAAACCAAGGAGTGCCACAAATTCGGATCCATGTATGTAAAAAATGTTGAAACTTTGTAAACCAATTCTGCGAAAATTCCAACCCCAATTGCTATCAGGCCGCCTAAAACACCGAGAATTATACTTGCTACATTTCTTGGCGGTTTAATTTGAGATTTTCTATTCCTTTTCAATTTATTTTTTTCTTGATATGATCCACACTTGGGACAAAACTCATAGTTGTTTAGCATTGTTGAACCACAAGAATTACAATAATTTGCCGGAATATTTTTTGAAGTAATTTCTTTTTCATTTCCATGATATTTTTCTTTCATGTTTTCTATTTTCTGTTCCAGAGATTCTATCTGATTTTTTTGGTCTTGGAATTCTTCTACATGAGGATAAACATATTTGGAAACTAGCATGTCTACATATTTCTGATCTGATGAATAGAGCTGTCTTCCATTTCGTAAAGCATCGGATATAGCATCTAGTCGGAGAGTGTCGCCATAACCCCACTCGATTAACTGTTCAACCTGCTTGATTAGTTCTTCATTCATAGGCGTAGAGTAACAGGGTTGATGTCATATTTTGTGATGTTGTGTAGGCTGATATTGTAGTACTAAGCGTTATAGCTAATGGAATTTCGATCAAGAGAAATGAGATAGATCTACAGCAGATAACAATTCGTATTGTAAAAGATGATATCTCCTAAACCTCCAAACCGTGTAAACACAATTTCTATTTAAGACTTGATAAGTGCTTAATATGTGATTGATAATAGAGTGGATATAAACAGCCTTGCTAGCATGCCTGAATGTCTTGGAATGATGTAAGCTATGTTATTGCTAGCAAGACAAGAAAGGCGGTACTCTTAAAGCTGGAAACTCCTAGAACGCCAACATTTCTCTCAAAAGAACTCAATGTCAATCTGGCAAATATCAGCAGAGGACTTGCAGAATTGGAGGGTAAGAACATAGTTGTATGTCTCACACCTAATCAGAAAGTGGGTAAGATATACACTCTAACTAAAAAGGGCAATGACATCATTAGTAAGATAAAGGTCATGGAGAAATCATAACCTGAGCTTCAAACATATATAATAGATTTTTCCGAATTTCACAATCAGGATTTATAATACTTTTTTCAGAAATCCCAAATTTTCCATATGTAGAGCTGGTGTGTACATTATTGGCAAAAACTACGTGGAATTTTGCACAATTATATATCATTATTCTACAGAAAATTCTTTTTCGCGCGCGTAAACCTAGTTCTAGGAACAAATATCAACTATCAAACCTTAGCTTTAATTCGGATATATGAGATTTAGGTACAAATCGAGGATTAAAGGGTTGGAACCGTTTGTTAATATATCTTTGAAGAATGAAATTGAGATTCCAAATCGAGGATTAGAATTATTATAAATCTTTTTTGAGAATTTCAGATTTTCCATATGCAGATCTGATTAACAGATCATATCACGTATTGGCGTGGAAAGCTGTTAAGATTTATAATCATTTTTCCTATTGACAGAATCGGTTTTTCAACAAGTTTATAGAAATTTTCATTCCGCATGTATGCATCTGGTATTAGGCACAATGGAATGGAAGTGAAAGTATGAGGGTTGATCGAATTATAACTCTTTTAGGAACAAATTGGTATGACTTTCATACATCAAACAATTATAATAAAAATATGAATTTCAGATAATCGAAAAATATCGAATATTCGAATATTTTGACTTGAGGGTAATTCTATGCCTGAGTTACTTTAGGAATATTCGATGTATCATCAATCTCTAAGAGATATTTTGGTATGAGATTCTGACCAATAGCATTTCCTTCATGATCAAAGATGGCATTGATGTATCCTTTTCCATTCGAATATTTGGCAAGTTTTTCTATTCCTGACCACACAAGTAAGTCATTATTCTTCGATTCTTCGATTATTTTCGATTGTATGGATTCAAGAGTGTTTGAATTTGGATTAGATACTATTCTATACAAATTCTGTCTTTTATCCTGCAAGTTTACTTTAGAATCTACAATCCCATAGTAATAGAGTGGTACAAGATAGTTTTCAAGAATCTTCTTTGGTGTTGTGTCCTTTTTGTATATTTTTTTATATCTTTCAGCAAGCATCTCAGATGTAACTCCATCCAGACGTTCAGCGATATATGGTTGCAAGACATCTGTTATGAACTTTAGTTTCTCCGAAGGTATGACGCTTGTTGAATCCATCATCTTTATTGCATTATCGATATCTCGTAGTGATACAATGAGGGAATGGTTTTTCATGCCAGTATTTGTGATGTATTCTATTCTATAGTTCCTATCTGCGTTTACAAGAGTTTCAATGTTGCACAGAGTCATGAATCGTGCGACATTTCTCATTGTTATACCTTCATTGCTTGGAAATAATTCAGAAATTATTTCATGGAAGGGATTCCAAATGGGATTCTTGCTTCCCTTAAACAGTTCGTGAATTTGCTTCTTAATTTTCCCTATCCAATATTTTGCATATTTTTCATCTTCTTCCTTTGAGATGATTTCGCTTGCAAAATCCGGAATACCATATTTTAGAGTTGTTAACCTGTTTGCTTTTTTGTACTTTGATACGTCAGTATTAGGACTTGTGATTAAGAATCTAGTCTCAATTTCTTCCCAAATGCTTGATTTTCTCTCATTTTTTGCTGAACAGAATATACATGCAGGAAAACCACGGATTACCACATTCTTTACGACTAAGTTGCTGTGCTTTCCTTTGTCAGTAATTCTAAATTCTATCTCATACTTGTCATGTGATAAAATTGGTTTCAATCTATCCCACAATTCAATGTGTGGTGCATCAAGAAACACCATTATTTTGTCTTGCAAGTCTATCAAATTTTTAGACTTTGAAACCAGATCGCTGATTTCTTTTTTTATACTGGATTCATTTTCTTTGTCAGTTTTCAAGCGTGACCACAGTTCTTCTAGTCTGGATTCAATAGGTTCGTTATTTTCATTTACAATAATTCCACGTGCATGTATGAAAGCCGTAGGCGACATTCCACCGACAAAAATTACATCTTCTTTTGGAAATAACTCCATAACATGAACTACTGCGTAAGTTTTTCCTTCTGAGCTTGGCGCCATTAATCCCAGATTAATTGGGTTATTAGTGTATGCTGAAAAACCAACACGAAGTATTTTCTTGACTAGTATTTTTTCATCCATTATCACAGAATTTAGATAACTTTCAATCTGTTCTATTGGTCTACCTTTTTCAGATCTATCACTTATTGCAGGCTTGCCTACTATATCACAAAGAATCTCGTTTGAGGTTCTTTGATCATCAATTACTTCATGTTTTTCTTGATAGTGCTTTACAAGCTCAGCATAGTCATTTCCAGAAATGATTTTTCCATCACATGTGAGACAGATTTTGGACTGTGTATATG
>JBAVVB010000061.1:0-5715 GCA_049697075.1 Nitrosotalea sp. | reverse complement strand
ATATGTATTGCCCTTTTTCCAAAAGAACTAGGTTTTCTGCCACCACTTCATTTGGTGTTTCAAAATCAATCTTGGGACCGCCTTCGTATTCTTTCTCGCAAGTGTTGCAATAATATTTTGTAATCTTTTCAGAATCCAGACGGCCTACAGGTGCCAAGAACAGATCAGGACCGCCAAGACTCCCTTTTCTTTGTTGGTCGTCGTTGACATTTGCCATGATGTACCCTCCAGATCCTCTGAGTTTTTTCAAGCGCAATTCACTGCTCATGACTCTAGTCTATCAAAAAGTCATTTAAGTATGTATATGACATCAATTGGTCAAATCTCTAATACGTACAGACGTAACAGATTATACAATTTTAAAAAATAATGCGTTTTTTTTCAATAATTTGGAAAGAGTTAATAGAGCCAGACTGGAAAGTTAAACAAAAATAATGACGGAAATTAATAACAATCTTCTCTGTCATTTCAATAAAAAAAAAGATGATGATTAAAGTTGACAAAATTTGAAGAATTAGGGATAAAGAATCCGATACTGACAGCGCTAAGTGAGATACAATTTCATGAAGCATTTCCAATTCAGGCGGCTTCTATACCCGTACTATTATCGGGCCAAGATGTTATAGGGCAAGCACATACTGGTACAGGAAAAACTGCAGCATTCTCGTTACCAATCATACAAAACATCGTTCCAAAAGGTGGAATACAGGCATTGATACTTGCACCAACAAGAGAACTTGCAGTACAGATAACAGGAGAAATTCAAAGATTTTCAAAGAATTCACATGTTAGATACGTAACTATCTATGGAGGTCAGAGCATCAATGTACAATTCAATGAACTCGATAGGGGAGTTGAAATTGTCGTTGCAACACCTGGCAGACTAATAGATCACATAAAACGCGGTTCAGTCAAACTAAAAAATGTCAAGTATGTTGTGCTCGACGAGGCTGATACAATGCTTGACATGGGATTCATTGATGATATAAGATTCATCTTGGACCTTGTTCCAAAAGACCACCTGACGGCATTATTCTCTGCAACAATGCCTCCAGAAATACTCATGTTGGCAGAAAAATACATGCGTAGTCCACAGAAAATCTTTATTGATGCAGATGACCTCAGCGGTGAGGGAATAGAGCAGGCCTTCCTAGTAATAAGGGACAGGGAGAAAATGGAATTCCTTTTGAAGTTTATCAAAGAAAATACCACCGGTCAAACTATTGTCTTTTGTTCTACAAAGGACCGAACAAGAAGAGTTGCACACGATCTTGAAAAAGAGAGGTTCAATGTAGTATCAATTCAGGGTGACATGTCACAGTTTAGGCGAGATAAAGCCATGTACATGTTTAGAAAAGGCAAGGCAGACATTCTTGTTGCAACTGATGTGGCAGCAAGAGGAATTGATGTTCCAGAGGTAGCGTTGGTTGTAAACTTTGATGTACCAAGCCATGATCTGGTTTATTTCCACAGGATAGGAAGGACTGCAAGGGCTGGAGCAAAGGGAAGGGCAATTACCCTAGTATCATATTCTTCAATTGGCGATTTTAAGGCAATATCGAGCCAAACCAAGGTAACCATGAAAGATCTAAACAAGGAGCTTGGAATTGTGGTAAATATCCCCGATCCATTAAAGCGAGAAGTAAGCCACAGAAGAGGTGGTGGCAGATTTGAACACCAAAACCGTGGAAGAAAATATGAAGGAAGACATCAGGAAAGAGACGGAAGAGGCGACGGAAGGCGAAGATATGGCGATAGGAACAACTATTACGGCTTGAGAAGCCGCTGGTAAAAATCGTTCAATATATTTAGGGATATTATCTTTTGATAGGTATGGATAAAGCAAAACCTGTTAACGAAAAAAATTGGGAAACCGAGGTAATGCATTCTCAGGTTCCTGTATTTGTAGATTTTTGGGCTGAATGGTGTGGTCCATGCAGAATGGTAGGTCCTGTTGTTGAGGAACTCGCAGGTGAATATGCAGGCAAGGTTAGCTTTGTGAAGGTAAACGTTGACGAAAGCAACGAACTTGCATCAAAGTATAACGTGTTTAGCATTCCAACACTGGCTCTTTTCAACAAAGGTCAGATTATTGCACAACAGGTAGGAGCCGCGTCAAAGTCGTCTTATAAGAACATGATAGACAAGGCTCTTGAAAAAGCCTAGAGACAAAAATCTCACCCATATTTTTAATCAGTTCTGTCAAGTTATCGGCTTATGCCTTCAAACCCAACTTGCTCCCATCCACTCGAAGGATTACTGGCATTGCGTTACCTAGGTACTGTCAAATCTGCGGTTGATCCTGCCAAGGTGATTATATCATAACCATGCCTTTTTGCTCTACAACGCAGTCGTGTAGGAGTTGTACGCGATAAAATCAATCACACAGAGTTACACACCAGACCGCAAGCTTTGCTCCATGATGGAAACTTTCCGTGATATGGTGAACCATTGCATAAGATTGGGCCTTGAAAACAATGTTACTACCCTCAAAAAGTTTTCATCAAATCACTATGACACTCTAAAAAAATATGACATACAATCATACTACAAGCTTACTGCAATGTCTCAAGCCTGTGGAAGACTATCACAGATGAAGCGCTCCATCAAGAAAGGCATAAGAACAAAATCACCTTTTGTATCAAAGCCATATCTGGTATCATGCTATGGATTTAAGATAAACGGGATGCTGCTCTCATTTCCTGTTGCCAACAGGGAGTTTATCAATATCGTACTCGATTCCCATACTTTGAACAAACTCTCAGAAGGGATAGAGCCAAGGTCTTTTACAATCGCGGTATCATCATTGTCAATCTCTGTACGAAAGGAGGTAGAAGAGATCATTGTTGAAAACGTAATAGGGATAGACAGAAATCTGCGAAATGTAACTATCTCTACATCGCATGAACCGATAATGTACAAGACCGGAAAGTTGCTATCAATCAAGGAAAACACCATGCATGTGATTGCTTCATTTAGAAGAAATGATAGAAGGGTGAAGAACAAATTCTACTCGCAGAAAAGAAACAGAAGATCAAGAAGAACCCAACAGTTCTTGCATAAGATATCAAAGGATATCGTATCAAGAGCAGTAGAATCCAGATCAATGATTGTACTTGAAGAGATCAAGGGCATACGAAAACTGTATCGAAAGGGAAACAGCCAAGGAAAGAAATTCAGAAGAAAATTAAACTCGTGGTCGTTCTACGAATTACAAAGACAAATTCAATACAAAGCATCATGGGAAGGCATACCCGTGAGATTGGTAGATCCAAGACGCACCAGCCAGCTCTGTCCGGTATGCGGAGATAGAATCCAAGAGGACAGGCTACACAGAAGAAAATTGTGGTGCAGTAGTTGTAAGAGAGCAATGGACCGTGATGTTGTCGCGGCACTGAATATCTCCTACAAGGGGTGGAGTAGGTTTTGCCATCCTAGAGGGCTTTCAGATGAAGCGATGAAGAGGAACGTGGAAACCTTACAGCCACTAATCCTCAGAGTAGATGGAAACAAGTTAGTCTCGGCATGATATTATCAACCGTAGATTTGACAGAACCAAATAATTAATACCGGTCAGAGTCAACAGTCCACATGTCATTTGGCGAAGTAGATACTCTTACTCTACTATTTGATAAACTGCAAAACCTACTCAACGATACTCAAGGTTACTATGAATCATTTCTTGATACAAACGGTCTGTATAAACAAGGAAAATTATCTGAAAAGGAATTTTTCCAAAAACTGGGTGACTATGTTGTTGCATATTCTGCACTCGAATTTCTCTCCATCAAAGTGATTTTTGAACTAAAAAAGGCACTTGACAAAATTGCTGGTGGCCAGACCTTGGGTGGACAAAGTGGTGGTACAATGCCAAGCGGAATGAGTTTTGGAGGCCAGCAGGCATCTCGCGTGACAGCTGCTACATTGCCAGGTGCCGGTCAGCCGCCATCTATTATCTCAGCAGCAGCGGCTTTTTCAACGCCTGGAGTTCTGCCTCCACCAGATCCGTCTCTTTTGCCAAAAGGGTCTTCGGTGGGACCAACATGCAGTTCTTGTGGCTCACAAGTGAAAGCAACATCCAAGTTTTGTACCAAGTGCGGAAATAAAATTTAGTAAAACAAAACTAGTCCTGAGTTGCGCCACATTCTGTACAAAATCTGGCATTTGTCGAAAGTTTTGTGCCGCATTCAGAACAGAATTTTGAACTTGAACCTGCCTCTGTATTTACACTTCCGTATAGATCACTATTGATGGTCTTCACAGCTCCTGTTGGAACAAACGTATCATCATCTATTATGGGAACTGGCGCAAAGTCTTTCTCTTCGACAAAAACCATAATTCGTGGCACCTGCTGTCCAGGATTCTTGGGATCTGGTACCATATCGCCTAACCAAGATGCAAATCTCATTAGAGTCATTTCTGGTGTGGAAAAAGTCAGAGTATGATTTGACATGTAATCTTCTGCAGCCGGTTTTGCATTGAACACTTTCATTACTGTTGACTATTTGTAATGGATGTATATTGTTTTTTGTGTGGTAACCTTTAGTGCGTCTCTATCTAGTTGTGCAGAATATTCAATTACAAAAGGCGCCGCCATCTCCAAAGCAGCTGACCGCTACTGAAGCCTCATTTGAGGGCTGGGATGATCCGGCTGCATTTGCAGCAGTGACATAATAATAGTAGGAACTGCCTGGGCTTGTAGAGCCATCTAGGTATGTTAGGGCATTGCCAGGTACTAGAGCAAAGAATGTCTCTGTTCCCTGTGATGTTCCTCTGTAGATGTAATAGTCTCGCACTGGTGAGCCGCCATTAGAAGATGGTGCCTGCCAAGTCAATGTGACAGGACCTGTTCCAAACGATGCTGCACTTGCCTGTATATATTGGACCTGGGACGGTGCAACTAACTTGGACAACATCATCTGTATTGTATCTCCCTGCTGCGAACTCAACTGTGTATCTGTTATAGTTCCCACATTGCCATCAGTACCGGTACAGCTAACGTCTACTGTAGTATCGTATGTGGTAGAATCTGCAGCTTGTGTTGTACCACTTGAATCAGTAGTATTAGTGACAATGTTTCCAGATGGATTGAAGGTAAACATGCATGTGGAACCAGACTCGGTAGAGCCAGTTAGAGAGTTTGTCACATGTACATTAATTTGATATTGAGAATCTGCATATGTTGCACTTGTGGCTGATAGTCCTGCGGCAAATATGGCAACTAGTATAGCTAAAACTATGCGGATCATTTGCTAAACTCTATTTCTAAAAACGAATATTTACGTTTAACCATTTTTCTCAGCTGACAGATAATAGACCGAAATAGTGATGCTAAAAATTGATCAACACTAATGATTGCAAAGTATTGCATTTACATATTGCAATAGCGATGCTGCTTCTAGCTTGTTTGGAAAAAACATAGTCGATCTAATATGAAATTGTCCGGGAATGAAACCATGGTAACCCAAGTCCACAATGTTCCTAATGGCACTAATGCAATAGTTATAGATGACAATAAAGACCTCTTAGACGTTTTTGTGGAATTACTCCAAGTCCATGGAATTAATGTAATGGGTAGTGGAGCTAATGGAAAAGATGCAGTTGAATTATATCAGAAATTTCATCCAGATATTGTTTTCATGGATGCGCTAATGCCTAAATATGACGGATTTTATGGACTTGAAAAGATCAGGGAATGTGATCCTAATGCAATAG
>JBAVVB010000060.1:0-10089 GCA_049697075.1 Nitrosotalea sp. | reverse complement strand
CTATTATCGCATACTGTGAAAAGGAGGGAGATGTTATGTTATTTGACGCAAATGTGTGTGGAAAGATATCTAAAAAAATGCAAGGTAGCAAGTGGGGATTTGATCCAATATTTATTCCAGAGGGACAAACTTTGACATATTCGCAACTAAAGAATAAAAATATTATTTCGCATAGGTATTTGGCATTAAAAAAATTTGCTAATTGGTATCTGCATAAGAAGAAATCCAGCGGTCGATAAATCGCCTCTGATTCTGTAGTACTACAATTCTTGAAATTTCGCTTTCATCCATCACTGAATACATCTCACCTTGTTTTATCAACGCATTAGCAAAGTGTCTCACTTCTGGCATGTCCAACATGTCGGAGCGTTCTAGTCTGTTGGTTGAGCGACCTATATGCATGTAAGACTTTATCTCTATAAAGTGGGCATTTCCATGATCGAATATTCTAGCATACTCTGGAATTAATTGGTCGCTATCATTGTAACCTCTGATTAAAGTAACACGAAGTACAGTTCTGGTATTCATTTTTGAGAGTATCTCAAGGCTAGCATTCCATCTTTCCCAAGCGTCCTTGTATTTTGGTCTGTTGACAAGTTGGAAAACCTCTTCATTAGGAGCATTTGTAGATAAATACAACTGGGTTGGCAACGCATCATCCTCTTGTAATTTTTTAAGCATTTCAGGTTCCTGTCCATTTGTAACCAAAAACACAGATTTTGTTGCAGGAAGCTGCTTGAGATATTTTATCAATTCAGGTAGTTGAGGGTACATTGTCGGTTCCCCTGAAAGTGATATTGCATAGTGACTTGGAAGGAGTGATTCATCAATTTTTTCCTTATCACTTTTAACATCTCCATAATGTCCCATTATCAGCCTCTCTCGCTCTTCCATCAAGCCTGAAAGAATTACATCAGGTGGAGCAACTTTCTCAGGCTGCATTTTCATTGCACTATAAAATTCCATTGGACGCCAACAATATACGCACCTATTCTCGCAGAACATTCCAGCAGGTGAGAATTCCATGCACCTGTGAGTTGAAATACCATAAAACTTGTGTTTGTAACAATCACCTTCGTTTCTGAACGACTTTTTTGTCCAATGGCACAGCTCTACTGTACTGTGATCCGACACTCCATATTTTGCCTTTTTAAGTTGATTTAAAATTACAGGCTTTATCTGGATGAATTCGTTGTTTGCCTCCACGGTTTCACCAGAACAGCTCATGTCAAATATCTTACTTGGTTTTAATTAAATCTACGTAGAGCTTAGCATTGAGACACATGGTGCGTTTTCCATAGGAACACAGAGTACATGTCCTAAGTAAAGCATGCTATAGAAGATCACTGCTGCGGTGATTCCCATTGCGACATACCACATTCTAAACTTCATATTTGCGAATATTTTTTCTGTTAGTAATAAACTTACGGGTGATTGTCAGGTCAGAGCCGGTCTTGGAGTTTTAAAAAGGATAAGATAGGATCTTCAAGAATTCTTTTTTAATTATGGAATGAGTTGAAAGTTTTGGTCATTTTGGCAATATTAGATGTAGGCATAAGAATCACAAAAACTATCTTATATGACGTATTGGTAAACCGAACCATGCAGGCAGCAAGAATTGTTAAAATAAAAGAACCGCTTGAAATTCAAAATCTCGAAGCTCCGAAACCTAAGGGATCTCAAGTGCTGATTAAAGTAGAATCTGCCGGAGTATGTCACAGTGATATTCACCTTTGGGATGGGGGTTATGAAGGCCCAGGAGGTCAAATCCTGAAGACAACTGATCGAGGTGTAAAATATCCTCTAACCCCAGGTCATGAAGTTGCTGGTGTGGTAGAAAGTATGGGAGAAGAGGTGGAAGGATTTGTAAAAAATGAGAAAGTTCTTGTGTTCCCGTGGATCGGTGAGGGACTATGTCCAGCTTGTAGAATAGGGGAAGAAAATCTATGCGACAAACCTAGATCTTTGGGAGTTTACAACGATGGTGGATATGCAGAATATGTTTTGGTCCCAAGTTACAAATATCTTGCAAAAATTCCTGACTTGGATACTGATATTAGTGCCCCATTATCTTGTTCGGCTCTAACTGCATATGGTGCAGTTAAGAACGCACAGTTGAAACCTAACGATAATGTTGTGATAGTAGGAGCAGGAGGCCTTGGATTGATGGGAATACAATTAGCGAAGGCGATTTCTGGTGCAAGAGTAATAGCAATGGATCTTGATGATAATAAATTAAAGGTAGCAAAAGAAAATGGTGCAGATGTTGTTGTCAATTCTAAAAATGAAGATCCTATAAAAGTCATAATGGAGTTAACGGGAAATCTGGGAGCTGATGCAGTGATAGATTTTGTTAACGCAAGCAAGACTGTAGAAACAGACATGCAAATACTCAGACGAAGGGCACGTGTAGTTCTTGTTGGATTGTTTGGAGGAGCACTCCAACTAAATCTTGTATCAATGCCTACAAGGGCATACAAGTTAATTGGCTCGTACACTGGTTCTATGCCTGACATGTTAGAATTAGTGTCTTTGGCGCAACGAAATATCATAAAACCCGTAATCTCAAACAAATTCAAACTAAATCAAGCAACAGAGGCGCTTACAATGTTAAAACAGGGAAAGATAATTGGGAGAGGAATCATAAACCCATAATCTCTTCATGTTGTGAATTCTAATAAAATCATCTTAAAACAATCTACTGCCAAGAACAACATCAGTTAAGATTAATACTGGATTGAAAAGGACTTCATTTTATGTGGCCCTTGTAGTACAGTGGCGAGTATAGGGGACTGTGGATCCCCGGACAGGGGTTCGATTCCCCTCAAGGGCCTCTTAATTTCATAACTAGCATGTGTGAACAAAACTAGAGACAAAAAATATCAAAAAAACTTTGTCAAAATATTCCATACTTGCTAGATTCCATCTCTTCTTTTATCGCAAGTTTTACCTTTATGTTTTTTTGAATAACTTTCAGTTCAAGCCACTTCAAAAATTTATGTTCTAGCGTCTTTCCTTTGATTTTTTCAAAATCTGGACCTAATTGATCGGACAGTTTTCTTACAAGTGACTTGTTAATGCATACTACATAAAAATGCCACCCAAATGCAAATTCTGAATCAGTTACGATAAAGTCTTTTTCTCCATGGACCATTTGTTCAAGATTGCTCAATGT
Source organism: Nitrosotalea sp. (assembly GCA_049697075.1). GTDB lineage: Archaea > Thermoproteota > Nitrososphaeria > Nitrososphaerales > Nitrosopumilaceae > Nitrosotalea. The sequence continues at coordinate 6,914 of JBAVVB010000060.1, read as the reverse complement.
AGATATGATTACCTTGCTAGTAGATTCATAGTCAGTTGCAGAAACATTGATGTTTATTCTCTCTTCCACAACTATTCATACAAGGTTTACAAATAAAAACATGACTGCTTACAAGGTATTTTGATTCAGCAAATGTTCTACTTCGATATCAAAATATGTTTTTAGTATATCCATATAGCTCTTTATCGGTGGCGGTATCTCGTCTTCACATGCTATTCCCAAATTCTTCGCATTTATCCAAATCACGAGAGTCTGAAGGATTGTTAGAAATCTAGCATTTTCTACACCTTTAGATGATATTGTCCTTGAATATCGTTCTGCAAATTCCCATGCGGTAACAAAATCTATGCAATCAGTCCCAAATATTGCAATAACTTGTTCTTTTAGATCATCTGATTTTTTGAATGGAGTAACATTAAGAATGTAGGGAAATTCTACCTTGTCAGGCAGACAGCCAGGTAATGGACCCCATATGGTTATGATTCTGCAATCTTTCTTCAATGCGGAAAATTTCTGCGTCATTCTTTCCACAATAGTTTCATCTGAAAACCAAAATAAAATTACAGTTGCCTCGCTGATATCAGATTCTAAAACATCCTCACACTTTAAAGTCCAACTGGAAAGATTTTTGGCTTCAAGTGCTTTCTTGGCAAATACGATTTTTTCATTATTGTTATCCACCCCAATTGCTTTTTTTACTCCAAATTCTTCCAATGCTATGACTAAACTGCGTTCATTACCACATCCTAAATGACAAAAGATATCATTTTTGCTCAGGGAAGCAAATTCAAGAATCTCGGTGAGTATATTATCCTGCAATTCAACATTCTCGCCTGTCATAATTGATGCAGGAAGCGTGCTTAGATATTCCTCTATTTTCACACTAAAAGAAGTTTCTAGACTAAATTTATTCCCTTATTCTCTCTAGGGTGGATACTGCCTGCCACAGCGTCACTCTCACGTATGATGGCATGTTTGGGTCTTGTGTTATTTCGTCAAGTACGCTTATGGCATTAGAAGCTCTCACAGAAACAGAATATTCTTGTTTTTTTAGCTCAATTACTAGATCCGAGAGATTTTTCTTTATGTTTTTTGGGGTTGAAGGATTTGTAGCTATGTCTTCAAGAGTAACGACTGCCGCATTGAGAGTTTCATCATTTTGATTTTTCTTTTCTGTCATACATGGATCACGCTAAACTAATTGTACTTATTTTATAAAGTTTGCATCATGCTTCCAAAAAGATGTTTCCTGATTCTACTGTTACTTTGTATGACTGTAAATCCTTTATTTTAGCCGGAAAAGCTGAAAGATTTCCTGTTTTACAATCAAATTTTGCTCCATGCCAACCGCATGTAACTATCTGGTCATCCAAACTTCCTTCAGAAAGGCTAGCTCCCGCATGAGTACAAGTATCATTCATCGCGTAAAAGCTGCCATCTATGTTGATTACTAGTATCTCTTTTCCGTCAGCTACCACTTTTTGCATTTTGCCAGGCAGAATATCTGTAGTTTTTCCGACAATTATTTTTCCCATGAGTAACTCTCTTTGTGACTCTTAATAATTTTAATGTTATATGTGAATTGGCATGAAAACTTTAGACAAACTTTATTGTATTTTTCAATTTTCCAAGACTTTCTATTTCCATCTCTATTTCATCGCCATTTTTCAAGAATACGGCATCAGGCTTGTTTAGCATTACTCCTGCAGGAGTACCAGTTGATATGATATCGCCTTTTTCTAATGTCATTACCTTGCTTAGGATTGAAACTATTGAAGCTACTTTGAGATGCATGTTTGAGGTGGATGAATTTTGTCTAATGGCACCATTCACCTTAGTTACCATCTTGAGATTATGTGGATCAGATATCTCATCAGAAGTAGTTATCCAAGGTCCACACGGGGCAAATGTATCAAATCCCTTTGCACGAGTGAATTGTTTATCCTTAGCTTGTATGTCACGAGCTGAAGCATCGTTTAATATCATATAGCCAAATATGATTTTTTTTGCTTCTTCCTCGGAAATGTTTTTACAGTCTTTTCCGATTATCAACGCAAGTTCTATTTCATAATCAAGCTTTGACACAAACGATGGACAAATTATATCAGATGTTGCTCCGTTGAGTGTTGATCTCGGTTTTATTATTATGGCAGGTTCATCCGGAGGAATTAGGTTTTGTTCTTTTGCATGATCCTTATAGTTAAATGCCAGACAAATTATTTTTGATGGATTTGGAATAGGTGGAAGAAGTTTAAAATCTGATATTTTGTCATCATAGTTAAGCTGAGAATCTTTTTGTTTTATTTCATCATACCAACCGTCGAACAAAAAATCCTTGATACTCTGTGGTATTGGAATTCCTGTCTGTGTAGCAATGCTTTCTCTTGTAAGAACTCTGTCTTCATTAACAAATCCATATGTTTCCATGTTTTCTTTTAGTAATCTAGCAATCTTCATTTTATTCACTTGTGCGTGTATATCACTTGATTTGCAGAATCTTTTCTACAATATCCGTATCTTACAAACTGAATTTCTGTACCCACATTTAATTCTAAGTAGTGCCGCTCAGTAAACGCTTGTTTAATTTCCAAGCTGTTTTCATTGAATTGTTCGTTTACAAAAAGAATTTTTGGAATTAAAACCTCTATTTTTACAACATTTTGTCTAGGAACCCACTGAATCTTTGGAATTTGAGGCTTGAAACTATTGTCGGTCATATCTGCCTCTATATCTATTCCAACTTTGGTTATCCTGATATTGTATAATTCCAACAGTCTCACCTCGTCTCCAACTTTCAGGGATTTTGCATCATCACCTGATATGTAAAAAGACCCGTCGACTTGGATTTTCCTTTTACCCATGTCTTTTTGTGGGTGATTTGAGACGTCTATCTCTGTCAGGTTGTTGTTTTTTACTGTTAGTTTTGCAGGATCAGTGGTAATGAATAACCTAATGCTTGTCGGGTCGACTATTTTTCTATTAAATGACTCTAAAGTTTCAAAAGGTGCAAGAGTATCTGATTTTGTGAAACTCAATGAAAGCACAAACTTTCTAATTGCCTCAGGAACAATTCCACGTCTTCGCATTGCTTCAAGAGTTGGTAATCTTGGATCGTCATAACCGGAAACTTTTCCTTCCTCTACAAGTGGCTTCAATATTCTCTTAGACACAGGCATTCCGTCAAACTCTAACCTTGAAAATTCAAGAACTTTCGGTTTTCTCATTTTAAGCTTATCAAGAATTGTATAATAAAGCTCATTTCGAAGTTCATATTCTTTTGTTCTAAATGCATGTGTTACGCCATCAATACTGTCTTCTATAGCTACTGCAAAATCATAATTTGGCCATATTCTGTATTTATCTTTGTGAATTGGATGAGGTTCATCTATTATTCTTAGCAATGTGGGATCGCGCATAGCTGTATTTTCAGAATGCATATCTCCACGAAATCTTACAATTGCCTCTCCAGGTTTATATTTTTTAAACATGTCATTCCAACGTTTTGTGTTTTGTGAAAGATCTCCTGAGCTACATTTACATGATAACATTTCGCGTCTGTTTTTACTTATTGTTTCCTTATTGCAAGTACATACATATGCATTTCCAGATTGAATTATTTCTTCTGCTTTCTTGTAAATTAATTCCATGTCATCTGAAGTATTTTTCACATGATCATACTTTATGCCCAGCCAATCTAATCCCACTTTTATTGCGGCGTAATATTCTAACCGTTCCTTCTCTGGATTCGTATCGTCAAATCTAAAGATTAGTTTACCTCCATACATTCGTGCATATTCCTCATCTATTATTGCTGCTTTTGCGTGACCTATGTGTGGATATCCATTAGGCTCTGGAGGAAATCTAGTAACTATTTTACCTTGTTCTACTCCGTCAAGGGGAGGTAGACCGTCTCTATCCTGTTTTGGTTTAGCTATGAGCAGCTCTGGAAATTTACTCTCAAGCTCCAATTTTTGTATTGGTAGTGAAAGTGTATTTACTTCATTTACTATTTCAGAAATGATGGGCATTACCTCTTTTGTTTTTCCTCTAAGTTCCGGTCTAGACCCAAGCACTTTTGAAATTACTGCATCATTTCTAGTTTTTCCATTGTGTTCAGAGGCATTTAACAGTGCAATCCCGCGTATTGTTTTCCTTACTTCGTCATCCAATTATAGACTCCTCTCTACTACAAAATCTAACAAGGAAAGTAGATCTTTCCTTGCGGAATTATCATATCTAGAAATGGATTTCTTTGCAGTATCTAGGTGGTAAGAAGCCTTTTTTCGTACTGTTTTTTCAATTCCAAGAGAAGATATTACTTCCACGGCTTTTTCCACTTCGGCTTTTGATATTGATATGTTCCCAAAGGCATTGAGAATGATTTTTTTCTCTTTTCCCTCTGCAAGTTTTATGGCTAAAAGAATAGGTAAGGATTTTTTTCCTTCTCTTATGTCATTTCCTACGGGCTTTTTTGTAATTCTGGGGTTTCCTATAACTCCAATCAAATCGTCAACTATTTGGAAAGCTATGCCTAGATTTTTGCCATAAATAGCAAGTCTTTCCACATCTGACTTTGTAGTATTTGCAGAAAGAGCACCCATCACACAAGCTGCCACAAATAGAGACGACGTCTTTTTTTCTATCATCTTTATGTATTGTGGTTCTGTGGGGATGATCTTTGACTGGGCCATGCTTATGTCTAACACTTGTCCCTCACACACATCACTACATGCTCTTGAAAGTGTTGATATGAGTGAAAGACTCACTTCTTTTGGAATGCGTGTGGCAGAATCTGAAATAACTTCAAATGCTTTTGAAAAAAGTAAGTCGCCAGCTAGAATTCCAACTGGAATACCAAATTTCATATGTACCGTGGGAACACCATGTCTTACTTCATCCTTATCCATTATGTCATCATGAACTAATGTGAAGTTGTGTACCATCTCAATTGCAGCAGCTGCTGGAATTGCATGTTTTATAGATCCACCTAAAAGCTCACAGCTCTTTATGACCAAATATGGCCTTAGACGTTTTCCCCCATGTTCAATTAGATAACTTGCGGCCTTGTATAGATCCGAGGGTTCACCTTTTAGTCTTGATAAAAGAAATGAATCAATTCTAGTTGCTATTTTTACAACATTATTCAATTGCGTTCCTCTTTCAACTCCCATTGATGATCTGGAAAATGATATTTCAATGATGGCTCTAAACGATTTTTGAGGTCATCTCTGTTCCAAATTTTAAGAATTTTCTTGTGATCTTCTGTCACGTTATTCTTTGACTCAGAAAGAAAATACAACGCAACTAGCATCCAAGGACAAAAGATCTGTGGAGATTTCTCGATTTCAAATAAAAGTTCATCGAATGTTACTAATTTGATTGCAGATATTTCATCTTCTACAAGTTTTATTTTCTTGGAATCTTCTACCATGCCTATGAGAGTGCCACAGACTTCGTTTTCAGAACCCATGTCTTTGTATGGGACGTGGTACTCAAATTTGAACAAGTAATCCAATTTGCAAGTTATTCCGAGCTCTTCTGGAAGTCTTCTTTCTGCTGAAGACACATATGTTTCAGATTGTCTGGGGTGACTTGCGACTGTTCCATCCCAATCACCAGGCCAAAGCATTTTGTTCATGCTTCGTTGTGTCAACAAGAGTTTTCCATCCTTACTGAATAATAAAATTGTAAATGCTCTGTGTAATTTTCCATTAAGCAGGTGACATTTTATTTTCTCTTCAGTTCCTACCTGATTGTCATTGCTGTCTACCAAAATTAAATACTCCATCTTCGTTTATCCTCTAAATATCGTCCCTTCAAATTCTTTGTCATTTACTGCATTCACTATTCTTTGAGGTACTTTTCCATTAACAAAGAAGACGTTAGTTCCACTCTTAGACATATCAATAGCCTCTTTTATTTTACGACTCATTCCACCGGTAACGTCCATTCTTACATCTGTAATTGTAGGTTTTTCTGTAGTTATTTCATGAATTAATTTTTTAGTCTTGATGTTAGAATATACTCCATCTACATTTGTTACGAAAATTGCAAGACGAGGTTTCAAGATTCTAGTTAACATTCCCATTATTTTGTCTCCAGATAATATGTAAAACTTATTTTTGCCAAACCACATGACATCGCCATAAGAGATAGGAATCAGTCCTGTATTGGCAATTTTTGGAATTTCTTTAACTTTTTTTATTATTGGTTTGTTTCCAAAAATAAAATCAGTTGGAGGTAAGCAATATGGATTAAGATTTGATTGAAGAAATGATTGAAGAATGAGTTTATTTAATTCTACCATGGAATTCTTGACAACTGAAACGCCTTTTGTGCTATATCTTTCAGGTTTCGTATGCATGTTATATTTTACAGACCAGTAATGTCCAAAAGAACCGCCACCATGAACTATCATGTATTGTTCCTTTACCTTTCTCAAGTGAGAAGCAATTTGTTTAATTGCGGATATATTGGCTGTCAGTGGTTTTTTCTTGTTTGTAATTATTGATCCGCCCAGTTTGATCAAAATCATGATTTTTAACAATGATATGGTCGGTTTTAAAAAGTATCTCTCAGGTTTCTGTACATGCTCATCATGAAGGAGTTTTTACTTGGATTGTAAATAGCTTAATCCGTCAAAGTCTATCTTTGCAATAAAACAGTCACTAATTTTTTTTAAATTCTCTAGTGTGGTAGTTGCATTAGATTCATCTACTAGCGAAATTATGCAACCACCTCCGCCGGCTCCAGTTATTTTAGCTCCATACGACGTCTTGGATGCTTCTTTTATGAGAAGATCAAGCTTATTCGTTGACACGTTTATTTTCTCTAATAATTCCTGATTTTCTGATATTAGAGAACCTAGTTTGTTTAGATCATTTTCTTTCAATCTCAACAATGCCTCTCTTACC
>JBAVVB010000059.1:0-5533 GCA_049697075.1 Nitrosotalea sp. | reverse complement strand
AACTAGAGTGATATATGGAATAAAGGAAGAACTTGTTGATCTTGTCAAAGTACGAGGCATTGGAAGAATACGTGCAAGAATTCTGTACAAAAATGGAATTAAGAACCTAGATGAATTAGCATCAATTCCTGTTGAAAAACTTGCCAAAATTGATAAGATTGGGCCTGGAATTGCAGAAAACATAAAGACACAACTCAAAAAGATAAGATGATGCTTGATAAAACAATAGTGGCTATAATAATTTCAGCCATAGCATTTGTTACGGTTTACGCCATTACTCCAATTCTTATCAAAAACCTAGAAAAAAGAAAACTTGTAGTCAAAGATTACAATCGAGTTGGAGGTGCAATGGTGGCAAGGCCTGGGGGACCATCAATTCTTGCAGGAATACTGGTCTCAGAATTTGTTCTTTATGCGTTCTTTTCTTCAATAGACGTATTGGCAATAATTCTTACCACTTTTCTTGCTTTTCTTGTAGGTTTGGCAGATGACAGAAAAGTATTGGGTGGATGGTTCAAACCTCTTGCTCTAGCAGCTACTGCAATCCCGATAATTTTGTTAGGAGCACATGGTACCCATTTGGACTTTCCACTATTTGGCTCTGTTCACATTCCTGAATTGTATCTGGCCTTGATAGTTCTCATGATTCCAATTACCGGAAATACGGTAAATTCTATTGATGTACTAAATGGTGTTGCAAGCGGATTTATGACAATTGCTAGTTTTGCGCTCACTATATCATTATTCATTGTTCATCATTATGACATAGCTATAGCAAGTTTGCCTCTAGGTTTTGTATCTCTTGCTTTTTACAAATATCACAAGTTTCCTAGCAGAATATTTCCTGGTGATTCAGGAGCACTCACATTAGGTGCTATGTATGGAACAATTGCTATAGTAGGTCATGTAGAAATAATTGCCGCAATTGCTTTGTTGCCAGCAGTGATAAACTCATTTCTATTTCTATCAAGCGTAAAACGAATAGTTGAACACAGGCAACTAAAATCAAATCCTGTAGAACATACAGAAGATTTCAAACTCAAAGCTACTGAACACAAAGACGCTCCCGTGACATTGGTGCGTTTGATTTTGGCTAATGGACCTATGACAGAAAAAGAGGTAGGATCTACAATTTTCAAACTGGCACTATTTTCAGCCGCACTTGCAATCATTACAGCATTTATGACAGGTATCAAGATATGAAAGGACAGATCTTTGTATACGTCTTCATAATGTGGATGATGATTATAGCCGGTGGAGGCCTTCTCGTTTTGACAATTGCGCCAATCTCGATGCATGGTTTTGGAAAATATAGTGAATTTTTAGATTCAGGTGTAAAGGCAATCATTGCTGTCTTTCTTGTAGTGGTCTGGATCTTTATCATGTCAAAGATAAAGAATTGGATATTCCACAAGCAAATCAGAAATTAGCCGTCTTCCCAATCTTTCTTCTTTTTGTCGTATTCTTCGCGAGAATACTTGATTTTGGCTGGAACTCCGGCAACTACTGTATTTGCAGGCACATCTCTGATAACTACTGCCCCCATTGCTACTACACTATTTTTCCCAATTGTTACTCCAGCTTTGATGACAGCTCTTGAGCCTATTACTGCACCATCTTCTATGGTAACTCCAATCATTTTCTTACTTGCAGGATATGGGTCATTTGTCAGAGCCGCAGCAGGTCCTATGAAAACATTTTTTCCTATTCTGGAGAGAGGAGGTATGTATACCATGCCTTCTATCATTGTGTTGTCACCAATCTTTACATTGTAATCCACATGAGCAAGAGAGCCAATCTTTACATTGTCTCCAATCTCTGCGTTGTCACCCACGTATGCAAAATGCCATATTTTCACATTCTTGCCCAACTTTGCTTTCTCTGATACAAAATTTGTAACCATTTTTTATCACAAATGCCAAGGAGAGCTCTTGTTGACAATCTTTTCGGGTAGTTTGTCTTTGTACTTTTTCAAGAATTCCATCTCTTGATTTTTGTCTCTTAGTTCATCTGGTAGCATGATGGGAATCTCATCTATTATGGGATAAAATCGAGAACACTTGGAACAAAATATTGCGCCTTCTGAAACAATGTCTTCTTTTGATAAAATCTCGAAAATATCAAGTGGGAAATGTTTGTCTATTGGACATGCAAGAATTTCCATCATTTTCTTGTTCATTTGAGATCTAGATAAATTGGAGTTCCTTTGTGACTAGATAAAAGTGCTGCCTCAGCTATCTTTGTTGTATTTAATGCGTCTTCCGGCCTTACCCTTATGTTTTCTTTACCCTCTGATGCGGCAATAAAGTTTTTAATTTCCAAAAGAAGTGGCTCTTCTACGTCTTTTCGTGGGATCTCAGCTCCGGAATTGGTTTCAATCTTTACTTCTTGTGTGATAAAATCAGAGGAAATTATTGCATCGCCACAAACAGCATTGAATCTTCTAACTTTAATTGGAGTTATCCAGTTTGATGAAATGATGGCTCCTTTGTTTTCTCTAAAACCTAGCATTATTGTAGCAAAATCTTCATGTTCATGTCTTATTCTGCCGGATCTTGCAAAGACCACTTCTGGAACATCGTCAAAAAGCCACATGGCTGTATCTATATCATGAACTGAAGTATCGTAAATTATCCCAACATCTTTGATGTGGGGAGGCATTCTGTTCTCTCTATGAAATTCTAGCATTATCAGTTCTCCGTATTTTTTTGTCTTGACATATTCCTTTACAAGCGAGACTGCTGGGTTGAATCTCTCAATGTATCCTGATGTTAGGGTTACCTTGTTCTTCTTTGCTAATTCTAGCAGCTCATCACCCTCGCGTGATAGATATGTCATGGGTTTTTCGACAAATACATTTTTCTTCTTTTGTAGTAACGTCTTGGCAATTTCAAAATGAGTTGAGGTGGGTGTACAAACAAAGGCAGCATCAAATTGCTCTGATCCTAAAAGAGAATCAATGCTTGAGTAGTGATTAACAGAGTACTTTGTTCCAAATTCCTTGGCTCTTGATAAATCTGCGTCACAGACTGCTGAAAGAACTCCAAGTTGGGAAAGAATTCTTGTATGGTTCTTGCCAAAACCTCCCGTCCCGATTTGTACAATTTTCATTTTAATACACCGGTGTTATCCATCTGGAATACCTTTTGTTTCTTCCCATTGTAATCTCTGAATATACGTTCTGTAGTTTCTGCGTTATTTTTCCAACTCTGCTATCCCCAACACTTTTGCCATCAACTGAAACAATAGGTGTTATCTCGGCTGCTGTACCAGTCAAAAACACCTCATCAGCAAAATAAATCTCTGTTCTTGGAATGTCACGTTCTATTGTTTCGTAACCAAGATCTTTTGCTATTTTAATCACAGAATCCTTTGTAATTCCTTCTAATGCAGAAGAACTAGAAGACGGTGTCAGTAATTTCTCATCTCTTATAATGAATATGTTCTCGCCAGGAGCCTCACTGATGTTTCCAAGATGATCCAATAGGATTGCCTCATCATATCCATTTCTCTTACACTCCTGGGTTGCCAAGATTGAATTCAAATAATTGCCACCCATTTTTGCAAGGGGAGGAGTAGAAATATCATGAATTCTTCTCCATGATGAAATACCTGCTCTGATTCCATTTTTATTGAATAGATCTCCGAAGGGAAACATCACAACTGCTGCATGAGTTGGGCTGCTTTCTGTCACATGAAGATTTATCCCATATCGTCCTACGAAATAAAACGGTCGTATGTAACATGATTCTCTTACATTGTTTTTCTTGCAGAGTCCTGTTATTGCATCAGCTATTTGTTTGTCTGTAAATCTTAGTGAAATGGAGTACACCCTTCCCGAATTCCTAAATCTTTTGATATGATCTTGTAATCTGAAAATGTAAAGGTTTTTTGAATTCCAATAACCTCGTAATCCCTCAAAAACAGAAGTTCCATAATGAACGGCATGGGTCATTACAGACACCTTTGCTTCATCGTCCTTTACAAACTTGCCATCAAACCAAACAAACTTGGGAACAAAAGTTTTCATATACAAAACCCATTCTGCCTATAATTAATCTATTTCTACCAAAACCCAGTACTTGGAAATTTCATGCCAAGTACCCTATATGTTAGGTCAGGCGAATTTGCAAATTTCTTCACAACATCCCAATTCTCGTGTATGATCTTTACGATTTCGGGTTCCACATACTGTTCCCAGTCAGTATCTTTTCCCATTGCAGATTCAAACATTTTTTGTTTTACAAATGAAGCCGATGTTTCTTTTCTTTGACCAATCTTTGGATTCAATCCATAAATTCTTAGAACAAATGCTTCTGCCTTGTCTCCAGTGTACGTAAAGTAATCTGTTTTAATTCCGTCCAAAATTTGTTTTTTGATGTTCCACGAATAAGGTGAAAGTAATGGAGGCATGTATTTTAAAAATGGTGAATAAAATGTATAATTTGATACTATGGATATAGAGTCTCCAAACACTGCTTCAAGCATTTTTTTTCTCAACTCATAACTGAACGGAAAACTCTTACTGTTGATTTCATTGCCATCAATCCTGAATATGACTGGAAGAACCTTTACTTCATTGCCGTTTTTTAATTCGTTGATGATTTCAACGTGAGCTTTGGTAACAGGATTGAGATGAGCAAGGTAGATTGCAATTGTCAATTATATTCTTTATTTATCTGGTATATTTCAATCCTTGACTGAATTTGATCAAAATATTACAATTTGTAGAACATGGGGACGATGGGACTTGAACCCACGACATCCAGCGCCCGAGGCTGGCAGTCTGCCAAGCTAACCTACGTCCCCGTAGTCTGGCCAGAATGATAGAATATTATCTTTTCAAATGAATTTGACTATCCGTAGGACTCGTATTTTATCTCAAAGCTTTTGTCAGGTCTCTTGTTTCTCTCAGTTACAAACCCTTTTGGAGTCAACACATCAAGACATCCATCTATAGTTCCCTGCCAACCGCAAATGAAAAACACGGTATTATCCTTGGTAATTTTCTCTCCAACCAGTTTCTCAAGTGGTGACATCTCTCCGTTTTTTGACTGCAAGAAAGTCTCCACTCTTCCTTTTTGCCCATTCCAAGTTCTGTTGAACCATTCATCAGGTCGACTGATGGCTGATCTATATCTAAAGTTAAACTTGTCTTTGCCTCGGTCTAGGCTTTCTTCTTCAAGCTGAGTCAGTTCCTCTCTGTAGCCAAGCTCATCTACATAGCTTGCCCCATGCAAAACAACTATCTCTCTATTGCTTCCAGTATCATGAAGATGACGTGCATAACTGACAAACGGGGCTAAACCAGTACCGCCCCCTAGACAAACAATTCTTCTGTCATCTGGTTCTCCGTTGGGTTTCTTTTCTTCGATGGTAAAGGCCCCGGTAGGCTTTATCCAAGTAATTTCATCTCCTTCTTTTGCGCTAAACAAAACTGTTGTAAGGCGACCTGGAAGTGGTTTTCTGACCCATCTTATGTATAGTTCGATGTATTTTCTGTTTTCTGGATTTGAGGCAATCGAGTAAGCTC
>JBAVVB010000058.1:0-1943 GCA_049697075.1 Nitrosotalea sp. | reverse complement strand
TACTTGTTACTGCAATGGCAATAGCAAAAACGGTTTCAAATAGGGAACTTCACTATGAACACATCATACCAAGCATGTATGACAAGAGAATTCAGAAAAATATCATAACTGCAATTTCAAAATTATGCCTAAAATAACTATTATTCAAGTGATTTACTTGTCTAATTATTCTCTCAATTGCCAACAAAAATGATTGGATGAAATTATCCTGGAAACAAAGTTGAGAAAATTATAGATATGATAATCTAGCATACATTAAAATAGAAAAATCTCTATTTTTAAAATAGGAATGGCCGGATTTGAGAAAGATTGTCCTATCTGCAAGCAAAGATTCACTAGTCTTCTTGAATATACAACACATCTAAGCAAAGACCACAGCGATATCCCAATTGAAAAAATATTAAAGATGAATCAAGAAGAAAAGTGGAGCATGTCTGGCAGGTAGAACCACCTTGAAATTTTACTTGTCTGAAGACTAGACATATTTTTAGATTTCTGTAATCATGCTTATTGCTTTATTTTCTCGATGAACATCTCTATGGGATATTCGTATCTGAATTCATTGAGGAACTCTTCAATAGATCTGGTTATGTCTGAATATGAATTGCCAAAAACTTCTCTTAAGACCTCATTTAGGTACTGTGGATGATCATAACAATCTATTATGGAACACTGGTATTTCTCGCGAAACTGACTTTCAACTTTATCAAAGACGGGCTTACCTATTTGCAAAAGAGTGCGTTCTATGGCCAAACCCACTAGCACCTTTTCCATCCTGTGATTGTTGACCATACTTGTGCTTATTAATAAAATACTAAAAAGATGTGGAAGAATGCTGTATTTTCTGATTCCAAATTGGAATGTTGTTTTAAACTACTGACTGCCTTATTCATATGATGTAATTACTAGCTCAAACATCTAAATGTAAAATAATTTCACAAGATAATTGCAAGATCGATTCTGTCTATGAATTGGGCAATTGACAAAATCATTGAAAATTATAAAAATCAAAACAACTAGTTCTCAGATATAAAATTAAAAATAAAAAATTTCAGGTACATGATAGTTTAACAGATTTTTTCATATAAAATTAAGTTAAAGCGAAATTTAATCAAAGCCTATAAGAGATTACATTTAATACATATTAATGACAAATAAAACCACAATACTTCTGGCCGCACTTGCAGTAATTGCAATTGTGTCGACAATGATCTCTGCTGATGTGCAAACCTATAGCAATAAAGCATATGCGCAACAAGCGCCGTATTATTTCCTACCGCAGCAGAACACTACATCTGTGACTGGAACTGCAACCCTGTCAGTCTCTCCAGATCTTGTAGCCATACAGTTAGGCGTTGACACACAAGCAAAAACAGCGCAAGATGCAATGAGTGAAAATGCTCAAGCGACAAATGCTACAATTACCGCGATACAAAATCTTGGCATTGCCAACAATGAAACCGGTACTAACAGCTTTACAATAGATCCAGTCTATAATCAAACTGGTCCATATCCTCCATATAACGAATACAAAAATGAGCTTGTTGGATACCAAGTTTCTAATACATTGCTCATCAAAACAACACAACTAAACCTAACAGGTAGAATACTTGATGCCGCAGTTGGAGCAGGAGCAAATAGGGTGGATAGCGTATCGTTCTTACTTTCACCGGCAAAACAACAGAGTATTCAAAATGATCTAATCGGCCAGGCAGTCTTGGATGCGCAATCCAAAGCTGAAAAGGCATTAGCTCCCCTTGGCCAGAAAATCATAGGTGTAAAAACGGTGAACCTATCTGAGTTCAATATGCCTTCGCCAGTTCGAGCCTATGGTATGGAAGCAATGAGTGTTCCTGCACCTCAGATGGCACAAACGCCAATACTTGCATCAAATCAAGACATAACAGCAACAGTCAATGTCATTTTCTTAATTGGAGCACAGT
>JBAVVB010000057.1:0-3072 GCA_049697075.1 Nitrosotalea sp. | reverse complement strand
GAACCTCGCTCATATAGAACTAGTTTGCATATGCGCCCTATGATACCAACAGATCAACTATTGCCATTACAATTTCTCGGTATTTCACAGGAAGATTTTGCTCAAAAAACACATGGATGTGATTTGGATTAGATTTGGAACAAGGTATTAATAAAAAAAGGCGCCATCTAGTGCATGGTCGAGCTAAGCATAGGCATTGCAGTTGTGGCAGGATTGGGCTCTTTTCTTGCGCCCTGTATTTTACCCATGATTCCTGCTTTTCTTGCATACATTTCCGGAACTACATTGTCTGAGCTTCAGAGAAACAACGGTACAGTCAATCTTGTTGCAAGCAGACTGAATATTTTGTTAAATACAGTATTTTTCGTAGCTGGGTTTACAGTTGTTTTTTCAGTTCTAGGCGTTGTACTCAATAGCGTGGTATCAACTAGTGCAGGAAAGTTACTTGCTGACTTTAACCACATAGGAGGAATCATAATAATTGCATTTGGAGTGTTCATGTTATTGTCTTCAAAGATATCCAGGCTGAATTTTGAAAAGAAGATAATTCCAAATAGGGCAAAAACAAGTTACCCTCTCTCTTTTGTCTTCGGACTTGCCTTTGCTACTGGCTGGACCCCATGCATAGGCCCCATCTTGGGTAGCATCTTAACACTTGCCGCTACCTCTCCAGGTCATGCTTTTGTTTTGTTGCTTAGCTATTCTATTGGACTTGGGATACCATTCATACTAATGGGCGTATTCTTTTCAAGATTTACAAGATTTATCAAGTCAATGAGTAAGCATTTGAAATATTATTCAATCATCATGGGATCACTCATTGTACTACTAGGGGTCTTGGTGTACACAAACCAGTTAGCAGACATTGCAAGCTTTCCTCTGCTAAACAATATTTTGTTAGGATGATAATGTAGATGAAAAAAGAGATCAAAAGTGCAATTATTACCGGAATAATCATCATAGCAGCAATAGCTGGCATTGCTACATACTTTACGTCACTAGACAAGCCAGAAATAAATGAAGGCTCTAACCTGCTTCAACCAACTTCTGGCAACACATCATCAATACCAATAGATGAAAGTCAATACCCGCTGGCTCCTGATCTAGTTGGAATTTCAGGCTACATCAATACAACACCTGATGCACTAAAAGAAGCTATGAAAAACAAGGTCGTACTTTATGATTTTTGGACGTACAGTTGCATCAACTGTCTACGAACACTTCCATATCTAAAAGAATGGAATGAAAAATATGCAGACAAGGGACTGCTCATAATTGGAATCCATTCACCGGAATTTGAATTTGAAAAAGATATCAACAATGTCAACATGGCCGTACAAAAATATAACATAACATATCCTGTTGTGTTAGACAGTGATCACAATACATGGGATGCCTTTGGCAATAGATACTGGCCTGCAGAATACATGACAGACTATCTTGGACACATACGACATGTACACTTTGGAGAAGGAGATTACAACATAACAGAAACAACAATACAGCAATTATTAGAACAGCGCTCGCAAGCCCTTGGATTAAATGTCAATGTCAACATGTCACTAGTAAATCTTGCACCGCATGAATTCTCAGACCAAGAAACACCAGAACTTTATTTTGGTTATGATTTTGCAACAGGTCGAAGTTTCATTGGAAACCAGGAAGGGTTTCAGCCAGATAACACAGTGACATATTCGCTTCCTTCCAGTTTGCAGCAAGATCATTTCTATCTTGATGGGAACTGGCAAAATCTACCAGACAGCATGAAACTAGCATCTGACACTGGCAAGATAGTGCTCCCATACTATGCAAAGGATGTTCATATAGTAGCTGCAGGCCCCAACGTGGATGTACAAGTACTGCTTGATGGAACCCCTGTTGGAACAAGTGACGCAGGACTAGACACCCAAAATAGCACAGTTCAGGTATCAGAGAACAGGTTGTACAATGTTATTTCATCCCCGCAGGCAGGCTCGCATACTCTGACTCTAATAGCAAAACCTGGATTTCAAATCTATACATTCACGTTTGGATAGCCATGTCAATAATTAATGTTTCTAAATTCGAATTTTGAAACATTAATTATCAAGGGTGGCAAATCACACCTGTAACTGCAGCAGAGTGTCACTGCAGTTACACCAATACATAGAACATGAATGTTTAAAACATCGATTCAGATCATGGCTCAGTCAAAAATTATGAACTTTGCAGCAAGATGGAACACTCAGAAGGAAAGCATATCACAGAAGGTAATGGATAAGGTAAAACCGGATGCTCCTCTTAGGCCAAAGATTGATGAGGCACAAAAAAAGCTGCAGCTTCAGATAGCAAAACTTGACTCTATTTCACGAAAACTAAAGGAAAAAGACGATTATATTTTCAAAAAAGTGGTGGAGGCAGTAAGAAATCACAACAAGCCGTATTCTAATGCATATGCCACAGAACTACATGAGATTAGAAAGATGAACAACATGATAACAGGCGCAAAATTAGCCATGGAGCAGATCCAGATTAGATTAAACACAATGTCAGAACTTGGCGACGTGGTAGTCACGCTGAGCCCATGCATGTCCGTCATAAAGGGCCTAGGAACCAGTTTGAGCGGACTCATGCCTGAGGCAAGCTCGTCAATGCAGGACCTGTCAAGTATACTAGGAGATATCATGGCAGGCTCTTCAGTCAACGCAGACAGCCAATTTGTTGTCGATACGACAAGTTCTGAGACAAGCCAGATTCTAGAAGAAGCGCAAGCGGTGCTTGAAGGACACATTAGACAGACAATTCCCGACCTTCCACCCAACTTGCCTTCTACGACAAAAGAGCAAGCTACTATTTAGAGCGCTTTTTGCTTATTTCTGCAAAATGCTTCTTTATTCGAGATATTGTGGGGTAACTGTATCCTAGCCTTCTGTAATTTGCTATCATGGTCTTCCAATTTTTCAGTCTCCACTGGGCTTGCTCGGACGTAACAGAATGAATTTCTTTTTTGATTATGCTTTTTCTTCCCACTTTTAGAACGCCTGCGTCCTTTGCAGTCCATCGGCTTTTTGCAAAATAAAGGCCAGCAAGTAT
>JBAVVB010000056.1:0-6411 GCA_049697075.1 Nitrosotalea sp. | reverse complement strand
CTCCATACCCCCCCAAAAGTACAGAATTTTGCAGGAAGCCTCATTGATTTTTGTGAGGCGGCGTATCTAGTAAGACCAATAGTAAAGTCAAAGCGCAGAGCAACCTCTCTGTCGCCCTTGTCTGTAAAATAGTAAATTTCATTTCTTATAGAAGGTCCACTTTTTGTTTCTATCACGGAGACAAGTTCTATGGGAGAAGGTTCCATGAATTGGAATCCAAATAGGTTTGATGTTTCTATGAATTTTTGTCGTACATATTCTATTGTGGTAGATTCCTTGTGTTCTATATCCCTCATCCCACGTGGTAAGTCCAAATTCAAGACTCACTTTTGTTCCAATGCATTTAGACTTTCTGATTTTACAAAATTGCAATTGTGATAAATTAATAACGCAAGTAAAACCTACCAAAGGTCTACCATATGACATATCGACACTTAGAACACATGACAGATGCATTCATTGAGGTAACTGGACAAACCCTTGAGGAAGCCTTTGAAACAGCTGGAATGGCGGTGGTTGATACCATTTTTGATATCAAATCAGTTGAAAAAAAAACTGGAAAAAAAATTGAGATAAAGGCAAGGGATCTGAACAACTTGCTGTATAGCTGGCTTGAGGAGATAATCATACTTACAATAACAGATGGATTTGTTGGAGCTAGCTTTAAAGTTTGCATAACTAGACCAAATGAATATGTTCTAAATGCAACAATAGATGGAGAAGAGATTGATTTGCAAAAACACCACTTTAAATTAGAAATCAAAGCCCCCACTTTTCATCTCATGGAAATAAAACTAGAAAAACCAGTTGTGATGAGATTTCTTCTTGATCTCTAGTACAAATTATTAAATACTGTTCGAATTCATTTTATCAAGTTGGTAGACGAAGAAATAGAAAAAATAATGAAAAAGAAATTAGCTGAGATGACTTCTCACAAGGAACAAGAAATTTTAGAACTAAACGATACAAGTTTTGATAATGGAATAGCTGGTGACGTTCCAGTAATAGTCGATTTTTGGGCCACATGGTGTGGTCCATGCCAGTTTATGTTGCCCATATTTACCAGAATGGCAAAAAAATACAAGGGCGTCAAGTTTGCTCGCGTAAATGTGGATGAGGCACAAGGAATTTCCCAGAGATACCAAGTGTATGCAATACCTACATTTTTGGTCTTCAAGGGCGGCAAACTTGTCGATAAAGCAGTAGGGGCAGTAGGAGAACCAGGTCTCCACATGCTTGCCCAGAAATACTCTCAGTAGCCGTAAACAGAATTTGATTTTCTCTGAAGCTCTATTATTTTCTTCAAGGTCAGAAGCTCCTCTGGATTCAACTTGTGCGAAAAGTCCTTGAGTAAAAGCCGGGCTTCTCTAGATGGAGGCAATGAATAGAACACATCTTCTTCTGAAACCTGTCTTCCAACAGTGACATTTTGAATAGATATGGCTACTTCTTGGCCCCTCTTGGCAGAATCTATGCTCTTTCCATTATCCTGAAGCTGGTGAACAAGACCAATTTTTTTTCCATCTGCGTTCATTATAGTGATTTTTTGTTTGAGTGTACCAACATCTACTCTGACTCCAAAAACAGCTGGACTACTTTTTCTAAATATGTATCCCTTCAGAAATGTCAGTTTGCAAATAGGAGTTAGTTCCTGAAATATGGCGTTTTCTTCATTGGCCGTATCCTCTTGAACCCAGTTGACATAATTATCAATCAAGCTGTATATGACTTGATCATGGAAAATTCTAATGTGATTTGCCTCCGCTTCTTCTTGAGCATCCTGTAAAATTTTTACGTTAAATGCAATCACTATTCCAAGATGCCTGTCATTTTCTTTTATTGCAAGAGCTTCTACAACATCACGCCTAGTTACTGGACCAATGTCTGCCATTGATACTGGAACGCTTTGCCGTTTTAACATGTCAGTTATGGCTTCAAGAGATCCAATAGTGTCACATTTTAGAATCACACCTTTTTTGTCAGTCTTTACAAAGACTGACTTCATTTCAGACTCGATTAATTTTTTAAATTCTTCAATCTTTGATTCGTCAGCAGAGGCATAAACTGGACTTCCAGGTAAGACGCCTTCGAGGTCTGGAGATGCAATCTTAATTCCAGCAGCGGCATAGACTTCGTTTACTGGTCTGAATTTATCTCGTGGATCACGCATTTCATCCAATGGTTTTGGCAAGAGTATTGCCTTGGGTTTTGTAATTACTACAGAATCTCTTTTGGCAAGAACTATGGAATCGCTCTTTTTGAGATTACCGTCAATCAAAATAATGTTGGCAGTTACTCCAAGTCCAGTCTCTTCTTTTACTTCAAGAACTATGCCTCTTGTGGGTTTCTCTGTCTGGTCAAGTTTCTTTTGTAGATATTGTTGGGTAAGACCTACAAGGACTGCTAGCAGTTCTGGAATTCCTTCTCCTGATCTAGCACTAACTGGAACAATAGAAACTTCTTTTGTAAAATCCTTGACTCTGTAAAATGCTTCAGAACTGAAGCCAAGTATGGATAGTGTTCCCACAACATTGTACAGAAGCTCATCGAGCGAAGTTTGCACGAAAGGATCTTGTTCTTTTATGGATTGGGTGATAAACTTCGTTGTTGGGTTCTTTTTCCATCCTGAAACCATATCTACCTTGTTGAGAGCAATTACAAATGGGACCTTTCTACTCTGCAATATTTTCAGGCTTTCATTGGTTTGTGGTTGAAAACCTCGATTTACATCTACTACCAAAATAGCAATGTCTGCTGCAGAGCCTCCACGTGCCCTTAAGTTTGTGAAAATTTCATGTCCTGGCGTATCAATAACTAACAATCCAGGAATTTCTTGACTGTCACCTGCCATTTTTGCAAACAGCGGTCCGCATACTTTCTTGATTACGTCAGTAGGGAGAAAACTAGCTCCTATGTGTTGTGTGATTCCGCCTGCTTCACGGGCTTGGACACCTGTACCTCTTACCTTGTCTAATAGTGAGGTCTTACCAGAATCTACGTGACCTAGAACTGCCACTATCGGCTGTCGTATTTGCAACCACTTTCACTTGAATATTACAGCTACCTCTTTTTCAAAACTTTCCTTAGAATCGGAGGCATGAATTATGTTATCTGATATTCCAAGTCCAAAGTCGCCCCTGATTGTTCCCGGAGCTGCATCAAAGGATTTGGTAGAGCCTATCATTAGTCTTGTTGTGGCAATAGCATTATTTCCTTCAATCACTGCTGCAACAACTCTTCCTGATGTAATAAAAGAGACAAGTTCGCCAAAAAATGGCTTTGATTTATGGTCTGAGTAAAATTCTTCTGCCATCTGTTTTGTAAAAGTAAACATCTTTAGTTTTACAATGTTAAAGCCTTTCTTTTCAAATCTTGAAATAATTTTTCCTGCAATTTTTCTTTCTACACCGTCAGGTTTTACTATAAATAATGTCTGTTCAGTCATTTTATTTTTTGACCCTTATTCCGCCTTTGACGTATTTGTTTGTCCACTTGAGTCTTCTAGGATCACGCTTGAGAACAAGCATGTTCTTTTTGCATTTAGAAGAACAGAACCAAAATACTGTGCCGTCGTTTTTTACAAGCATGGTACCAGATCCCTTTGCTACTGGTCTATTACAAAAACTACATGGCTTAACTAGAACGCTCAATTTCTAATCACTTTATCTTCCTTGCTTCACGCTCTGTTTCACGTAACATGAGTATATCGGACATTCTAACAGAACCCTTTACATTTCTTGTCAGAACCCTGCCTTTGTCTTTTCCATCCAATATCTTTACTCTAACTTGTATAACCTCTCCTGCAATGCCTGTTCGGCCAACAATTTGTATTACTTCAGCTGGAATGGGTACTTCAGAACTCATTTGCTAGCTTGACCACCTTTTATCTGCGCCAGCGATGCCACAATTTGGTCAACTATGTGTTGAGCATCTCCTGAATCTATTATCGCAGCTGCTGCAGAGGTGACATCAATTCCTAATGCCTTGCCCAATTCTTGTCTGCTTGGCACAAAGCTATACGGTAGATTATGTTCCTCACAGAGTATTGGCAGATGTGCTACTACCTCTGGTGGTTCGACATCCTCAGCTATAACTACGAGTTTACTTATTCCTCTCTCGATTGCCTTTGTGACTTCGTTTGTACCTTTCTTTACTTTACCGCTCTGATGAGCAACCCTCACTGCTTCGTAGATTGGGCTAACTAGGTCGGCTGGGACTTGGAACTTTACGTAATAAGCCTTAGTCATAGGTATCACCCATTGGGATCATTTCCATTCCTTGGGTGCTTTCAATTGGTTTTAAAAGTGTTATCTGCCAGCTGTCCGCTTTATTTTTGACATGTATTTATCAAAAATTTCATCCAAATTATCTTCGGTATCAGATTCAGCGTATATTCTTGCTATTGGTTCAGTCCCACTAAGCCTGACCATGACCCAGCTTGATTTGTCAAGAAAAATCTTGATTCCATCAGTAAGATCTTTTTTGTATGGTTCATTTTTTAGTCCTTGAAGTATTTTTTTAAAACTATCTTTGGAACATGCTATCTTACCCTTTGTAGTAAATGAAGAAGGTAAGCTGTTCATCTCCTCTGACAAGACCTTGTTAGTTTTTGACAACAGATCAAGCGCCAGAACCATGGTCATTGAACCATCTCTGACTTGATTGTGTTTTCCATACATGAATCCACCATTTTCCTCAAATCCTACTAGTGCCTTTTCTTGAACCATTTTACGCGAGACTTCAACACTTCCTACTCTAGTCCTCAACACTTTGGATTTGGTTTGTTCTGCTATTTCCTCAATTGCCGAAGTAGAGTTGAGTGTTGTCACAACCTTTGATTGCGGATATTTATTTAAAAGAAATCTGGAAATGAGAAGTGCCGACCTATCACCTGTGAGAATCTTGCCCTTCTCATCACAAAAGATGCTCCTATCACCGTCTCCGTCAAATGCTATACCAAAGTCGGCTTTTGATTTCACTACGGCCTGTGATAATTTATTCAGGTTTTGTGGAGTTGGCTCCGAGCCTCGCCCCGAAAATGTGCTATCTATAGTATCATTTATGGTAACTACTTCACATCCAAGCTCTTTGCAAAGAAGAGGAGCCGTTACTGCCTGTGCACCATTTCCCAGGTCAAGTGCAACCTTGAATCCACTAGATCTTATTTTCTTGACATTTACCTGAGATTTTATTCCATCAAGATATGTCCTAATAGATCTGGTTTCGTTTCCAATTGAGCCGAGTTTATGTGAAGTGTTCCATCTTTTTTTAAAATAAATATCCTCTACTTTGAGCTCATCCTCTCTTGAGATCTCAACGCCATCTCTTGCAGTGGGTTTTAAGCCGTTATACTCTGGAGGATTGTGTGAAGCAGTTATCATTATTCCTCCACCGTAGCCTAGTTTTTTGGTAGCAAACTGTAGACATGGGGTAGGCACTAGACCACATACAGAAGAATCAAGCCCTATCGCACTAAGAGACGCACATACTACTTTGGACATTATTACACTTGATTCTCTGCCATCATATCCAACAAGTATTGGACCTTTTCTGAAGAAAGTTCCAAGTGACGATACAATATCTGAAACAAAGTCTAGGGTTAGACTCTCGCCGAAGACTCCTCTAATCCCATTAGTGCCAAATAATCTTGCCATTGATACCATCAACAATAGATAAATTTGTCTTAAAAGTCATGGTGCATGCGGGAGTTGCCAAGCCTGGTCAAAGGCGCAGGGCTTAGGACCCTGTCTTTCAGGAGTTCGTGGGTTCAAATCCCACCTCCCGCATTTTTAATGAATTATGCAAAGTTGCATTTCTTTATGACCATGAAAATGGGTGCTACAAAAGTCATTTGAGCATTCGTAACAGTGCCAGTCACCAATAGTAGAACAAACCCTACAGGTCTTCACGGGATTGTTATGATCATAACTGTTTACTCTACCACGGCTTTTGCTAGAATTTTTTGTTCTGTCCATTATTTTGCCTCAGAGTATAAAATTGAAAAATCTTCTTCCATTCAATCACTCATTACAGAATTGAGATATCTAGTTCTACTAGCATTTGATAATACGCTATATTTCAAAGGGTATTTAAGCATTAATAAAGCGCAAAATACGTACCAATTAAAATGGAGAAAACAGTTGTAGAGATTACAATAGTTGGAAGGGATCATGAGGGAGTGGTCGCAGGTTTTACTAATTTCATTTTCCAAAATGGCGGAAACATTGAGAAAATAAATCAAAATGTGATTAAAAGCCTGTTTGGCATGTACTTGGAAGCATCGTTTACCAAAAAAATTGACATTGCAAAATTCAATCAGCAAGCAGAAAAGATAGCAAAGAGCCTGAGAATGGAAGTCAACATACACTATGAAGTATCAAAGAGAAAAAGAGTTGCAGTATTGGTAACAAA
>JBAVVB010000055.1:0-6634 GCA_049697075.1 Nitrosotalea sp. | reverse complement strand
CGCAATAACATATCTTGCAATATTTACTGGAATGGCAATTATTGTTTCAGCGTTTCTAATGATAATCAAACAATATGAAAGAGCGGTAATACTTCGTGTTGGAAAATACAATAGACAAGCAGGACCTGGGATACAGATGAGATTGCCTTTTGCAGACAATGTCCTTGTAGTAGACGTTAGGGAAAAAGTAAGCGAATTCAAGGCAGAAAGGATGCTTACAAAAGACAATGTTCCAGTAACCATTGACGCAATTCTTCGCTATAGAATAATTGAACAGCGAGCAAAGGACGCAATACTAAATGTTGAAAACTTTAACCAAATGATACAGCAAGTTTCTCAGACTACACTTCGTAACAATATAGGCTCTTCAATATTTCAGGACGTACTCTCAAAAAGGGAAGATATCAATGCTCACATTAGGACCATAATAGAAAGCGAGGCAAGCAATTGGGGAGTAGAAGTAACCGGCGTCGAGATTCGCCAAGTCATAATTCCTCAAGAACTAGAATCTGCAATGTCAATGCAGGCACAGGCAGAACGTGAAAAAAATGCACGTGTTACATATGGAGAATCAGAAATTCTAGTTGCAAAGAAATTTGAAGAAGCTGCGCAGGTATATGCAGAAAACCCCGTTGCCTTTGCGTTAAGACAGTCCAATATGTTGTACGAGTCAATAAAAGTACAAGGCACTACCATAGTCATGGTTCCTTCAGAATCTCTCAATTCAATGGGATTTGGAAACTTGGGAACTACCATAGCGTATCTTGAAGGCACTAAAAAAGCGATACAGAAAGAAAAACCAAAAGATGACAGTACAAAACAACAATAATTATTCTTCAGACATAGTTTAGGTAAACGGTCTATTTTTTGGAGTTTGTATTTACAGATATCTCCACTTTATCAATTAGGAATCTTAGAAATTCTGATAATTGGGCAGTTGGTTGGTGTGTGGCATTCCATTCCAAAATAAGATCATAATAGAACTTCCATTCGTTTTCATCTTTTTTGAGATGATTTACCATCATGGTTTCAAATTCTTTTGTTACATCCCAGTTGACAGGACACAGTTTATCATCCATCTGGATTAATTTTTCATCTTTTAGTTGAAATGGATAAGACTTGCATACACCGGGGTTGAAATCATGTATTCCACAACGAAAATTGTCTCCAAATTTTATCAGAAAGGTGCACATGTCATCCTTTTGCTTCAAGGCAAGATCCACCAAGCCCTCTTCAATCTGTATACCCCATTCATCTTCCTTTGCGCCATAAATCTCTAGAAAATTACTAGGGTCTAGCCCAAGTCCAGATGAAATTCTGTAAACATCATGAGCGTTAACAAATATGGTATATTCTTTACAGCAGTTTGTATGACACGATGTACATGGATGATCTTGGATACTTTGTGTAACAGTCAAGATGTTCTTTCCTTTCCCCTTTGTTTTTAGGTATTCCGGTGGTACCATACTAGAAAAATATCGTAAAACCGGGAACTTTTTTTAATATGGATCCAGTGTATTTTCGTGGGATTATTTAGCAGCAATAAAAAAAAGGAATTTTGTACTGTTTGTAAAAAGGGTATTTCTCGCAAAAGCAATCCAAAGAAGGACTGGAATGTCAAAGGCCCGTTGTGCGCAAATTGTTATGTGGATCTAATGAAAGTGAATTTTGACAAGAAAAAAGATAACGAAAACAAATGTGCTTTGTGCGGGGCAGAACCTGGGACATTTAATCTATGGAAGCCAAAAAAAGAGTGGGAGATAAAAGGTTGGCTTTGTGAATCTTGTTCTAATGAAAAGGAAAAAGAAGACAGTGAGTTGAAGAAGAATTGTAGTCTGTGCAACGCCAAACTTGGTTTTTTTGTGCATCGTCCAAAAAAAGAATGGAGTGTTACAGGCTATCTCTGCAAAAGCTGCTGGAATATTCAAGAATCAAAAACTTTACAGAAAGAATAAGAGTCGTCAAATATGAGATTTTAAGTACGGCCTTAACTTGTGCTTTGTTTAGCTTGTTTTTTACAAGCCGGACATCTTGGACCATAATCACGGTCTTTGCTTACTATGATTTTCTTACACCCCAAACAATAGTAATAGTTGGTCATCGTACAAAACCTGAATCTTTTTCATGGTCTTTTGTGCCAGGTTTGTTTCTTGGTTTTGATCTTACCATACAGTTACAGCAGTTGCAGTATAGACCTACAGTCTCGTTGGTTGCAGGCTTGTCTTCAATGTCATGGCATCCCTCCCGTGTCATGAAAATTCCGCAAATCTGGCATCGCACTTGATCCGACAAATAGCGGCTAGTCCCGTCTCTTGGTTTTCTAACCTTGTAGGGTTTACAAAGCCCCTTGCAGATGCCTCTATCTTTGTTCATGGATAGTTTTGGATGCAGGAGAATAAATTCCCATTGATGTCATTTGTACCGATTTTGGCAAATCAAAGCGCAATTACGTCGTCTAGTCTTTGTGCCTTGAAAGCATGTGACAATCTAGAGATTCTTTACAACATCAGTTCTTAGTTGACCACATGCAGCTGATATCTCAGATCCCTTCTCTACTCTTACGGTACAGTTCACATCAGATTCTCGCAGCACATGTTCAAATTCTGTTATGCGTTTCCATCGTGGACGTTTGAAACCGCCAGCGGTTGGATTCACAGGTATTAGATTCACGTGAGCCCCATTACCTTTCAATAATGTGGCAAGCTCTGCTGCAATTTCTGGCGAATCGTTGACTCCGTCTATCAGGGCGTATTCTAGCGTAACACGTCTACCTGTCTTTTTGAAATAAGTTCTTGTAGCCGTGATCAAATCTTTGACTGAATGTGGTCCTGCAGTTGGTACTAGTTTTCTTCGCAGTTCGTCATTTGGGGCATGAAGTGAGATTGCAAGCCCTATCTGCAAGTCTTCGTCTGCAAGACTGTCTATTCCTTTCATTACACCAACTGTGGAAATAGTGATGTGTCTCTGTCCAAGACCAAATGCGCGTGCGTGCGTTAGTAGTCTGACTGCTCGAATGGTTTCTGCATAATTTGCCAGAGGCTCTCCCATCCCCATGAAGACAATGTTTGTGACGTGTTCTTCCCTCTCTTGGAGGACTGAAGCAAAATGCAATACCTGTGCAACAATCTCTTCTGCCTTGAGATTCCTCTCAAAGCCCATCTGCCCTGTAGCACAGAACGTGCAGCCCATCTGGCAGCCAACCTGCGTTGATACACAGATAGTTGATCTTGGATGACTGTTTCCCTTGCGGTACTGCATTAGTACTGTCTCAATTAGAGTTCCATCACCGAGTTTTAGAAGAAGTTTTGTTGTCTGTCCATCCTCGCTTACTACGCGATGAATTTCATTTGCAGATCCAATTGTATACCCTGCAGAAGCTAGTGCTTTTCTCATCTCGGACGGAATCTGACGCATATCGGACATGTCTTTTGGGAATTCATGGTACATCATGTGTAACAGTTGGTCTGCGCGATAGCGCGGCTGTCCTATGCTTGTTACAAGTTTGTCTACATCATCTGGTAACACACGATAAAGGTCTGTCATATTTCACATACAACCCGATTTATTTGAAATAATAGCACTGTTATTGTCTTTGTAATTTCAGACCAATTAGTGTTTTGTTGATTCAGTTTTGTGGTATTTTTTTCCAGTCTGTTGGCGGTATTTTGTGCCAGTTCTCAAGTCCATTTCCATGAGCTAGTCCTGAAACCGGTACTCCGTTTGTTCCAGAGATTTTAGATTGAATCCAGTTTTGGTGCAAATGCCAGCCGATCGATTGTGTTACTTGGGTATGATCACCCGCACCTGCCGTGGCACCATGCCAAATCTGTGTACCAGTGTGCAAGTTTTTGGATTGTTGTTCATCTTGCATTATACTTAGTTTGAATTGCTCCATCTGTTTGTCCCATTTATGTTGAAAGTCGCTCACAGTAGGACTTGGTTTGTTAATTTGGGGAAATGTGCCATTTTGCTGATCAGTAGATGTCCTATTGTATTTACCATACATGAATTGACCAGTATGGGTCATGTCAAAATGAGACAAGGTTTGGTTGTCTAGAATTCCATGTTGACCATGATGCTGTATTACTATATACTTTGTCCAGTTACCACCAATGATTGTAGAAGTTGTGTTTGTGGGTGTTGGGCCGGGAATTGTTGGACTGGTATATAGAACAGTAGCCGCCGAAGCGTCATTGGAGAACAAGCCAATACCAACTGCATTCCAAGCTGCAACCTGATATTGTCCTACACTGCCTGGAAGTAGACTAGTATCATTATAGTTTGTTAATGTGCTTTCTGTATCGTTAACAAGAATTGTTCCATTTCGTTGAATCTGATATCCTATGACTCCACTTTGAGTGGCATTTATCGGAGGATTCCATGTCAAGGCAATTTGGTTTCCAGACACCGGCATGGCACTTAGGTTTGTAGGAGCAAGTGGCTGGCTTGCGCTGTCTGCAAATGCAGGGGCCAAACTTACTGTAAGCAATATTACGATACTTGCCATCATTGCAAGCGGTTTTAGCACGTTTGTAGATTTGATAGGGTTCATTTCTTGATTTATCTAGGAGATGATATGATATAAACTTGTATACCAATGATTGGGTTACCAATGAATTTTATACAAATTAAAATACTTTCGGTAACAATGTTGCTTAACGTGGTATCACAATTTTTAATTAGAACCTTGTCTATTTTTCCATCCTTACATTTTAGGCATCAAGAAAGCTCAACAATAGTCTTATTTACGGCATTATGAGATGTTAATTTAACATGAAGTTTTTTGGAAAAAAGTTCAAGTGTGAGCAATGTAAATTGGAATTTTCAAAGCAGGAGGATCTGATAAGTCATGCTCGCCACGACCATCACCACGACATAGTCAAGTGCACAGAATGTGGAATGGAATTTATTCATGGGACAGACAGGCTTCATCATGCTAGAAAGGAACACGAAGATAAAATGGCACGACGCAGCCATAAGACAGAGCACAAGGATAATGACAATCATTCATCACCTCAGGATGAAGTAGATAAGCACACAAGAAACTTTAGCGATAACTTTTGATTGCAGAGTTCACAAGATGCATATCAAGGCAAACGGTTGTAATGCTAGAAAAAGTTGAAGAACTTATTGGAGATGAGCATATTAAATATCAATAAAAAGGCAAAGAACTTGGTGGTATGTCAATGATTAAAAAACTGAAGTTTTTGGTTACAAGTGTGACAGGAAAGTTTGGAAAATTTGATCGTAAAGCCATCATTGGTCTTGTTCTGCTCCTATCCCCATATGTTGTCGGCGTCATAACTCGCCAATCAGCCTCACTTGACGACACACTTCCAAAGCGATTCCCTACCTGCGATACTTTCATTCACGGGTTATGCATTCCGACATTGTATGTTCCCATACCCCTAGGATTGGGTTTTCTTGTAATCAACCTAACATCATTTCTCATCAGCGCCTCACTATTTCTCATAGGCTTCTTTTTAGTAAAGAAGAAATGATTCTTTGTCTTTCTGTTATCCAGTACTGATTTTGAGATCAAGAAATTTTGTGTCTTGAATATCTATCTCATTGAATCATTTTCAGAGAATTTTGGCTTGGATTTTAGCTCAAGTAGGTAGGCAAGCCCTCCTGACAGGACGCCTATCATGATCGCCACAATGAATCCTATGATAACAGGAGGAAACGGAGCAAGAATCTGCTCATGAGCTTGCAAGTCTGTCAAGCCTCTACCACCTGAAGAGACAGGCAATATAGCCGCACCGCCAAGGTATCCCACATACATGAGCGACCAGGTGGAACCTGTTATGCCTATGTTCATTAGCAACAAATGTACTACGGTGAGAAGACTACGCTTTTTTCCCGTTATCGGTCTGCCTAACCTCACTTCTAGATAGTCATAGAAAAGTGCTGTTACACCAAGAGATATTATCATGACAATGTATGCCATGTATCCAATCAACAGCCATGTGCCTGCACTACCCGCTGCAATTACGGTTGCAGGAGTAGGTTTGAAGTAGACAGAACCATATACAAACAGTATTAGTGTAGCTGCTGTAACTAGTCCTCCCTGGATCACTGCACTCCAGATGAATCTTGTTGCCCACTTGCTATTTTCCATAAACACCACGCAAAATCATATCTTTACCATGTTCAGTGTTAATCACACACTGGACGTTCTGTATAAATTCATCATTAGACATTTCTATGATAGATCCTACCATAGATATTATTACAAACAATTTTTGAGATATCCTTGATTTAGTGCTATTCGTTGCTCTCGATATGTTAGACACGATATAAAGAATTATGAAACATTGTGAATGAACATTGTTAGTGAAGAACTAATTTTAGAAAAATTAAATTTGTGTTGCATTTGAGAAGCACTATCGATCCAAAATTGAGGCTTGGATTTTTAAAAAAGACATGGTAAGTGTTTAAAACCAAGTAGGTAAAACATACCACAGTTGGATTCAAAGAACAAAAAGATGGTCCAGTGCGACGTTTCCGACATTTGGCATGTTCTTGGCAGGACATGGTCTTTGGTAATTCTAAGAAATCTGAGTACAAATGAGACCATACGTTTCAATGAATTAAAGAGACTTGTTTCTGGGATAAGCAGCACTGTATTATC
>JBAVVB010000054.1:0-10804 GCA_049697075.1 Nitrosotalea sp. | reverse complement strand
AGATTCAGTTCATTGCCTTGAAATGCGGTTTCTTCGCTTACAACCAAGGCCTCAACTTCTTTTTCCAGAACTGCTGGGCCAAAATCATTTTCTAGTTTGCTTATTTCGTATTTTACATTTGGGAAATTTCTTTGTATAGTGTCCTCCAAGGTAGCATATCTTTGTGCATAGTCATGAATCAGATGCTTACCCTTTTTTGTAGCAAGCTCATCGCTAGTCAGACCAATAATCACTTTATATGATATGCCAAACCCTTTGCGTAAAAGCTCCAAATGTCCACGGTGTAAAATATCAAACGTTCCGCCAAGAGCTACCAACTTGTATTTTTTCATACAGATACAACTCCAATTAGCAATTAAACGATATCACTATTTCACAAGCGCGATGTTAATCTTGGTTCCTGAAGATGATATTGGTACACCGTTAGAATCCCACACGTAGGTTTCTATGTAATACGAGCCTGCTGCATCAGGAGTCCAAGATACAGATTCTGTATGGTCTTGGTCATTACCACCTAGAAATATGCCTGTTGTATTGCCAATAAACTCAACCTCGCCTCCAAATTTCTTTACTTGCACATAGTAGACATATGGTTGCACACTGTCAAGCAGATAGTTCAGGTTACTGCTGATCTTAACTGGAGCATCTACAGGTATGGTAGAATATGGACTTCCTGCCGGATTTGTGACATTTGTACTGCTTACCATCACAGGTAATGCCGCAATGATGTTTGTAACATTGGTAGGTATGGATTGATAGTTATCAGATTCGGCAATAATCTGGAATGTTTTTGCACGGCTGCTAGGAGTTGATGTTATGGTAAAGTTTGCCGTGTTTCCTGCACTGGTATTAGGTACTGCGGTGGTATCAATTCCAACTACTCTTTGAAATGCATCATAGGTTATCAGATAAAGACTAGTATTTGTGGCAGTAGATGTTCCGCCGTTCTTCAGGATACCAGATAGGATCAAATTGTCTGATAACTGAAGAGAACTAGACTGGATTGTCAGCGCTTGATCTTTTGCAGATGCAGGGGTAAAGCCTGCCAAGTCTACTGCTACTTGGGTAATTGACGGGTCAGCGTTTGTTGAAGATATCGAGAATGGGGCCATTGAATTTGGTTCTACAACTTGAAGAAGTGTGGTACCGGTCTTGTATTCCAGTACATTGTTGTTAAGATCCTCAAAGGTAACTCCAACTTTGACACCTGATACTGGAAAGTTATTGTTATTTTGAATGTCGCCCAAGACCACAGTTGTACCATTAGCTGCCTTGTAGCTGTACGATGAGCAGACTACAACTGTTAGTGTACTTGAAGAAGGCAGAGTCTCGCCTCCATTGGATGGGGCAGTTTGCATACATGGTTGTTGCATGTTTCCTTCATTTGTTACGCTGGCTGG
Organism: Nitrosotalea sp.; assembly: GCA_049697075.1. Taxonomy (GTDB): domain Archaea; phylum Thermoproteota; class Nitrososphaeria; order Nitrososphaerales; family Nitrosopumilaceae; genus Nitrosotalea. Next base: position 9,404 of record JBAVVB010000054.1, on the reverse strand, counting down.
AGCAGTGGTGCAATGTATTAAGGCAGTTTGCAGGCATGGTTCTTGTGCGGCTACTGACGTCCACATGAAACCAGCGGAAAAGAATATGAAAATAAGCAGACTAGCAAGAATTACTGTTCTCATATACCATACTTTTTACGAAAGTGATTAATCATATGCGACATATCATAATCTATACAACGTGGACTAGAAGCTTTTACCAAAATATACTGTTGCTGTACAGCAAATTACAAAAAGAAGAATAAAAGGTGGTAACTTACTTGTTTTTCTTTATGGCTGTGATTACACACCAGTATATGAATCCGGGGATTAAACCAACGGCCAATGGTATGTATACGCCTGCTTGACTCCAATCTTGCATTTTTTAATTACCTAGCTAAACAGAAACGATATAGTATTTAAATCCATCTTTCAGAAGTGTCCTCTCATAGACCATTCTTCTTTAAATAAAACTAGACTAGAGTTGAAACTAGGTTTGGAAATAACAATAGATCCCTGGAAAGAACTAGTCATACATGAAGTATTGGAGTTAAAGTTTGATGATTGGATTACCCAAGTGATCGCAACTGCGCGATCAGCAGGCGGTGGAATACCTACAATTTTTTGGGCAGACGGAATTGCATTTCATTTTGCAACTTTTCCTGATACTGAAACTACAGTACAAGAAAAGATCAAGGGTAAAATCCACTATTCATCTGTAACTTTTGCAGTCAAGGAAAAGTTTGAGCGACAGGTAGTAAGAGAGGGTGGTACTGTGAATTTCACAGATGTTGGCCATAACGAGATATTTAGCAAGTTGATAAATAAACTCAAAGCAGGATCAAAGTTCAAGGGATCACAGTAAAGGCTATTTCTTCTTCACTTTACGATATACCAGACCAATTCCTGCCACCACAAGAACTGCACCTACAACAAAAAAGTACGGAGGATTAGATTCCATAGGAACTAGGAAAAATCCAGCAGTAATCATGGCCAGATAAAACAACATTTCAAGATCAAAATCCCACGCCATTTAATGATGCCCACCATGTTCCATAGTATAAATGGCACTGTTAGTTTTCGGCGGATGGCATCTTTTTTGTCATATAATCAGGTCATGTCAAATCTCAGAGTAGACAATTGACATGATGACGATTGAATATCATGGATAGATTAGAGATCTTGTTGATAGAGTAGAAATCCATTCGTAATATCTAATTGTAGCAAAATAATAAGGACATGAAATGCGCGGAGAGTTTTTTATACTATTTTTGGCAATTGCTTTGGCTTTACTAGCATGCTCAGGTAGCGCAGAAGGCTATCATCTGAATCCTTATTTTGAGAGATACTTTGGAAACCCTCAGATGCCTGCACCTGTTGGCATTGCCTCTTATGGTCTTTATCCGACTGGCAATGGATTTAGTCATTACACCATAGAAACTGACAAGATAGTAGCAAAAGCTACTGTCAATGCCCTTCAAGCACATGACATATCATCATCGAGTTTGCCGCTAAGTAATTCCATGTGTATAACTGGGCAAGAATATGAGCCGTCAAATGTAGATATGCAAAATGGTGCCAATCTTCAGTTCAATGTCATGATGCAAGTCAATACCACCATAGGTTCACAGACAATATGGCTTCAGGATACGGCTCGTTTCAATACGGCACAAATGACAATGATTATCCCTCACGATATAGTTGCAAATCTTACGTCTGGCGGAGGTGAAAACATATCATATGGCAATGGTGTTGTCAATCCCTCTCAACATGGAATTGAATATTATGAATATGAAGGAACGTGTTACAAGTATTTGTTGCCGTTGACAATCTCATACGAGATAGACGTATACAAGATCTCAGGTAGCATGGTGCAAGTCATATTCAAAAATGATGATAGTGTTTTTGATACTGTTTATCTCCCGATACCAAATGTAAAGTCGGCACATATTGTAGTGACTCCTAATCAACATGGAATTCCATATGATGCAGAGTTTGTATGGGCAGGATACTGTTGTTCTCAAGAGTCTACTTTTACACAGATGAATTCTACATTATCCATGTATTATGAAGGAGAGGATAACAAATTGTACAGCTTTCCAACACTTTTTACATTTGGAACCAATACTGCAGAGACCGCAAGTAACCTGCTTGTTAAAAGAGATGGATATTTGTGGCATGTAGTCACAGGCCAGAATGATAATACGTTTTTTGAGCAGAGAAAAAACTCTACCTCTACAATACAGGGCGGCATGACCATCCCATCTTGGATTAAAAACGATACAAAGTTGTGGTCTCAAGGAGAGGTTACAGATGCAGGTTTTGTAAAAGGCATGCAATACTTGATACAAAATAAAATCATACAAATTTCTTCCACACAACCTAGTTCTGGTACCACGCAACAGATACCGACATGGGTAAAAAATGACGCCGAGTGGTGGGCAGACGGAAAGATATCAGACAGCGAGTTTGTCAAGGCAGTGCAATACCTCATCAACAACGATGTAATTCAGATAAGCTAATAAATTTTAGACAGGCCATTGTTGCGATACTCCCATTTGGCCTTTTCATACAAAGCATCTATTGCCTTTCAGTTTGAAACAGATGGTTTTTGAACTAACGATCAGCTGAGAATTGAGGATTATCTGCAAAAATTATTCCAAGTCTTTGCAATATTACTAGAATAATTCCTACTATTCCTACAAGCAGAATCACAGGAAGTATGTTATGCTGGTCCAAACCAATTTTGAATACTCTATAACCAAATGGTCTAACAACAAGAATTATCATGCCCACAAGTATACCAAGAAGAATAACCACATCCCGCAGATTATGTGAATCGTTGGACAAATGCTTTTGAGGTTTTTCTGACATGCCTTTTAGATATCGCAGGCCTTTGATAAAAATTTACGCTAGATTCTATATAATGCCTATATTTCTGCTCATCATAACGATTCAGACATTTACCATAGTTCCTACGTAATGCTTTTCATATTATGTGTTTATCGTATTATTATTGAGCCATTTACAGAAGATAATTCCTCTTGTTCTTTTCTTAATGTTGTACAGCTCTACCGTATTTGCCCAATCCTACAACCCAAGTTCTGTTTTTACAGATAATTCGAATACAGTATGTGTGTATGTACTTAATGGACATCTCATGTATGGTTCCAATTCCTGTAAAACAGAAGGAGCGGCCACCATTTTATCACAAGCAAAAGGAATTACACCGGATGTTTTTGCTTATCTGGTAAATACTGATAAAGTACTATATGTTGTGATGTTAAGTCATTATCGCTGCCATGAATGTAACATGGATGTATCAAAACTTTGTAGTTATGATTACAGCGGAAATCTCATTCCATCTTTTTCTGACGATCAGAAAAATGTGCTGCTAGATCTGCAAGCAAATTACTCATTTATCATATGTCCTTTCACGGAAAAGCCATCTGTCTCTCTGGCTCAACCTAGTACGACATCATCTAACATACCAGATCCTCTAGAACAACTCAAATCGGGAGTTCCTGCAAAGAATGTAAAATGTCAACAAGGCCTTGATCTAGTTATCAAGGCAGAAGATGGCACCCCTGCTTGTGTGACACCTGATGGTGCCATCAAACTGGCGCAAAGAGGTTGGGCACTCAGTCAGGACGTAATGAAAGAAAATATGACATATCATCATAATGACATGTATGGAGTTACAACTATAGATTTGAAGGACCAAGCATCATGCCAGGAGGCTCCACTTTCTGGTACATGGTTTGCTTCAAATTCAACATGTGTTATGACCGATCTCACACTCACTGGTGACTCGTTGATTGTAGATGATTCTGTTTTTCCCAGCATTACTTTGACAGTTACAGGAACAATCAACAACCTTCATGGCTCCATAACCAACAATGGAACCATAGATACCAATAATGGTACCATCGATAATAGTGGTATCTTCACTAACAACAAAGGCCACATCATCAATGCTAACCAAGAGGGCTCCCTTAATACTGGCGACCAAGGATCCATCAATAATAATGGCATCTTTACTAATAATGGGACAATCAATACTGAGGGCAGCGGCACCATCAATGCTAATGGTATAGGGATCTTCACCAACTATGGCAGTATAGATAATGCGGGGGACATAGAAAACAACGGTGTCTTCAATACAAAAGGCACCGTCACTAACTTTGGAGCAGGTGTTATCAATAACTATGGTGGCGGTACTATCACTAACTACGCCGAAAGTATGATTGCCAACAGCAACGCCATCACTAACTACGGTACAGTCACTAACTATGGTACCACCAACAATACTGGTACCATTACCAACTTTGTAGGCGGCACCATCATCAACAAAGAGATATTTGACAATAATGGAGCCATTGCCAACAATGGTGCCATAAGCAACAATGGTACTATCAACAACAAAGGAAGCATAACAGAATATTGCGGAAGTACTAATACAGGTAATCCAGTTGTAGGTTCAGCCTACATTATTTCGTCATGTTCTTAAATTCAGAACCCTTTTTGTAATTTTTTATTGTATAACAACATTGGTTTTAATTGTCTGCGAGGGACTTGATATCTTATACTCGTTGAGAAGAAATGTTCCGCAAAAATAATATACAGAGATCGTATATTGCGTAATGGTGTCATGAGAAAACAACGCGTTGTTCTCCTTGCTGTTGTGGTCATTGCATTGCTTGGTAGCAGTGCTGGTTTTACACATACAAGCCAGGCTTCTTCTGGCCCGTATACTACAACAGACAAGATGGTGTTTCCTGACTATGTGAGTTTATTTAAGATGACACAAGGTTCCATAGTCCAAATAACAAGTACAGTATCGGATCCATCTGAGATTATCATCACAAATGGTATACAGTCTAACGGTAACACCACTATGCTTGGCTCGGGGTTTATGTATGATACCGCGGGACACATAATCACAAATGCCCATGTGGTTGGTCAGAACAAGATTGTCTATGTAACCCTCACTGATGGCAATACCTATGATGCAAATGTAGTTGGAATAGATCCATACAATGATTTGGCCGTAGTACAACTAACTGGCAACTTTACAGGAGAAAGCATAGTACCACTACAGCTTGGCAACTCTTCCCAACTTGAGGTAGGGCAGTACGTTGCAGCAATCGGCAATCCGTTTGGCCTTGAAGATACCATGACTAATGGCATCATATCACAACTTGGAAGAACACTTGACGATGAGGAGACGGGCGGATTTTCTATTCCTAATATTATTCAAACTAGCGCAGCAATAAATCCTGGAAACTCTGGCGGGCCACTTCTTAACATGGCAGGACAGGTAATTGGAATGAACACTGCAATAAAGACTGATACGGGCGACTTTGCAGGAGTCGGATATGCAATTCCATCAAACCAGCTTGTAAGAATAGTGCCAGTTCTGATAAAGAATGGCACATACCAGCACCCTTGGCTTGGCATCGAGGGAAGGAACCTGACTCCAGACATCGCACTTGCAAATGGACTTGCGCAAAACTTTAGGGGCGTAGTAATAGAGAAGATATCAACTAACAGCTCTGCTTCAAAGGCAGGCCTTGAGGTTGCAACAGACGACCAGAATGGCATACCACATGGCGGAGATATCATAGTATCAGTTGATGGGCACCCTGTCAAATCCATCTATGACATCATAGGATATCTGGATGATTACAAATCAGTTGGAGATACCATAAATCTTGGAATAGACAGGGGCGGAAAGATGATTGAGGTTACACTGACATTACAGGCAAGACCACCTCCTGCACCGCCAACACCTCCAGCGTCAATATCATCTCCAGACTTTCCACAAATTCCTGGCTTTCCGCAGATTCCAGGCTTTCCACAAGTTCCATAATTTATCTAGTCTTAGGGCTGGATTTGTAATGAGCCTGGCCCAAATTCAGATTTGTGTCTTCATTACGTGCGTACTATCATTTTGGATAAATAGGAAAAAATAGGAAAATTTGGCCCCTTGTTTTTTCCCAAGCAGGAAGTGTAACCCTCGTAAGGAGTGGACTGGAGGGGATTTGAACCCCTGACCCCCCGCGTGCAAGGCGGGTATTCTACCGCTGAACTACCAGCCCATTGCATGGATTGAAAAGCGCACAGATTTTAATTGTTCTCTTTGTGTGACAAAGATTTTATTGATATTGCACGCAAAAAAGATATCATGGTCTTACTCAAATCCGAGATCGTTTTAAAAGCAGGCGACAAGGCACCAGAGTTTAACCTACTTGGAATAGATGACAAAAAGCACTCTCTATCAGAATTTCAGGAACATCAGGCATTACTGGTTGTTTTCATGTGCAACCACTGCCCATATGTACAAGCAAAGGTTGCTGCAATGAACGAAGTTGCTGAAAAATTCAAGGGCAAACTTGCAATGATTGGCATTAACAGCAATGACCCGACAAACTATCCAGATGACAGTTTTGATGCCATGAAGACATTTGCAAAAGAGCGAGGCATAAAATTCACGTATCTTGTAGACGAGACACAGGAAGTTGCAAAAAAATACGGCGCAGTCTGCACTCCAGACCCGTTTCTCTTTGACAGTGACAGAAGACTTGTTTTCCATGGCAGAATAGACAATGCAATGAAACCCGAAGACAGCCCTACAGAGAAGACAATGATTTCAAATGTAGAGAAACTGCTTGCAGGAAAAAAGATAGAGCAAGACTTTGACCCATCCATGGGTTGCTCCATCAAGTGGAAAAGCCAGTCCTAATAGATAGTGTTTGCCACCGAGTATAATACTATAATACTATTACCAACCGCTTTTATCATAACTTATACAAAACTAGTGGTTGTTTGCAGCAAAATCAATCAAGCAGTCACACTACTGCAAAGACCTAAGCAGCCTAATGGAAGAGTTCAGATCCATGGTAAATGAGGCAATTAGAATAGGTATTGAAAGAAATATTACTTCTAAATTAAGACTACGAAATGAGCTATATTCCAGATTCAAGAATGGATTCCATACCAGCTACATCAGTATGGCTATCTTTAAGTCTCATGCGTTACTGAAATCTTACAGAAAGGCACTCAAGAAGAATCCGCATGCAAAACAACCATATGTTTGGAAGGATTTTATCATAGCCGATTCTGGCGTATACAAAATATTTTGTGATCATATCCAGATTCCAACAAGACCTAGAGAGTTTGTAGTAATACCGCTTAACCATTACGTATCGAAGGTACTTTCAGACCACACTCTGAAGTTGGGCAATCTCACCCTCACACCTAATACACTTTCCATATCCTTCTCAAGAGAGATCAGCGTACAGAGAGTAAATGACTACATAGGAATTGACATGAATCTAGAAAATGTAACCTATGTGGATGATACAAGAAAAGTTACTGTTATTGATATGTCAAGAATCGTATCAATGAAGATGAAATATAGAGATGTATTGGGACATTTCAAACGAGATGATGCGAGAATACAGAAAAAACTCAAACAAAAATATGGTAAAAAACAGAAAAACAGAGAAGAAACCTTCCTACACCAAGAATCAAAGAAGATCACAGCAACTGGAAGACAAATCTTCATGGAGAATCTCAAGGGTATCAGAAGATTATACCGGAAGGGAAATGGTCAGGGAACAAGATTCAGATTTAGACTAAATTCATGGTCCAGATTCAAGTTACAAGAAATGATTAATTACAAGTCAGTATGGTATAATGGATTTCCAGTAATTTATGTAAACCCTAAAGGAACAAGCTCAAAGTGCTCGATATGTGAGGGAAAAATCCTCGAAGAGAATCGAAATGTATCTTGTCCTAGATGCGGTTTGCACATTGACCGAGATGTCAATGCAGCCAAAAATATCTTGGCTAGAGGGATGCAGTTCGTCCCTGACGCAGTGCAAAGTGAAGCAATGAAGCAGTTCAAAGATGTCAAGCAGATTGCACCGAGCTTGCTTGTTGGTAAACCCCGATAAGTAATAGAATTGAACTGAAAAGCCAGCAGACTTAAATGACAGTTGAATCGGAAAAATTCTTGGGCCGATAGCTCAGCTTGGCTGGAGCGTTCGACTGATAAAATTATTCAGATATCGAAAGGTCGTGGGTTCGAATCCCATTCGGCCCACTTTTGTTTTAAACTCTTTTGGACAAATACTCATGCAAGAGATCTCGATAAATAGTTGTGATTTCTATATCACTTCTGTTGCCAGAAATCAACCTACCCGCATACAATTTTGGCGATAGGATGACAAGCCATGGATTATGAAAAAATATGCAAGAAAGTAATGGATCTTGATCCCAAGATTAGGTTTGCCGGCATCATAAATGAAAAAGGAAGATTATTTGCAGGAGGAATGAAAGAGGGGCTCAAATCTCTTGAGGATTCAAGAGACGATGAAATGCTGTACATGGAATTAGTTCTTAGAGCAAAGATGAGGCGCGAGTTTGACAAGGTGTTAGGACCAGTACAGTTTGCCATGTCATATAGGGAGAAAGTGATAATCATGAGTTTTCCTGTCAATGATAACGTTCTGTTATTGTCTACTGAGAAAGGAATTGATTTCTCTGCCATTCCGTTTAAGATAATGAAAATGCTGGCTCATTAGTTCTGTGAACTTTCAAAAACAGTCTGGGACCATTGTAGTAATGTTTCCAAGTCGTCTGAGACAAAGTCTGCTGCAATCTTTGGCTTTTTTGCAATTTTACTACATAACGCAAGATAGAGATTCTTGCCAAATTTTTCCTTACTTGCAGTAACTGCCTGAGAGAAGAACTTGATTGCCCCCTCTGTGGAAGAAAATATAGCAACAATCATCATTCCCTCTCTTTTGATCCATATCTTGTTAAGAAATCTCTGCAAATCTATATCAAATAAGACATCTATTGCAGAAGACATATCTCCTAAAAGCAATACTTTCCATTCTTCTGCCTGAAATGCGGATGAGGCAGCTTGTGCAAGAAGGGAATTTTGATAGTCAGTTGAAATAATGACTATATTCTTTTTTGAATTTACCTCTTTTTCTGATAATTGAATTAGGTATATTGACGACGATATTATCTCGTCAAGAAAGCTCTTTTCAGATTTTCCTATCTTTCCATCTTCATATGAGTTTTCTACAGCATCTATTGCAGGTACAATGACCTCACTTACCAGCTTAGACAGATTTGCTCCAGAGTGCAGTGATGTTCTTATGAGATTGTGCGCTTCATGGCTTGCCGCAGACAGTACATATTCCAGATACCTATTTTTTACCTGAAAAAGATCTGCCGGAAAATCCAGATGATCCACACCTTTTTCAACAAACCATAGATTCATCATACCAATGTTTTTTTGTTTGATTAGGCCTTCTGCTGCAAAAACTTTGAGATATTTTGACATTGTTACTCGGTTAACACGAAGTTTTTTTGCTATCTCTATACCAGTAAGACCTGTTTTGGAT